>JAGAQI010000040.1 GCA_017622795.1 Lachnospiraceae bacterium | reverse complement strand
TATTATAACATGGGAGGTTTTTTTACTGTAAGCTGAAGCGATTTCTACCACCCGCATAGCAGGTGGTTTATTTGTTTTTGTCATTCCATTTTTCGGACCACGAAAAACTCCATTCCAAAAACAGGGCCTTGCCCTAACAAATAAAAGGCTGTGAGTTTCTTGCCTCACAGCCTTTGCTTCGAAATAAATTGTTTAAAAATCTTACAGCAAAAAGAACAGCACCCATACTACCAGCGCAGTCTCCGCAATCAGAATCGCCGGAAAACCGTACTTAAAGTACCAGTGTTGGGTCTTGTGACGGAACCAGTACATTCCAAGGGTTGTGCCAAGACATCCGCCAAGTAACGCCACCAAAAACAACGTTCTTTCCTTAATGCGCCATGCACCTTTTTTGGCTTTCTGCTTGTCGGACCACATCACAAAGACGCCCACCAGGTTGATGATTACTAAATAAATTGCTACGATTGTGTATAACATAATTTATCTCCTTTTCTTTTGATTATTAAAACCGTAGACGGTATATGTCACAGCCGTCGTCCTCGCCTTCATATATAAATCCATTCTTTAATGCAATCCGCTTACTTGCCATCTGCCGCGGATCACATTCAATGACACAACTATGAATACCTTTTAAGCTCTTTGTGTATTCCACCAGCGAGTCCGTAATTTCTCCGGCAATACCTTTTCCCCAGTATTCCCGACGAATAATCCAACCGATTTCATAACTGTCTTCTTCATACGGATGAAAAATCACCTGCCCGATTACTTCACCTGTTTCCTTCCACACCAGAGCAAATACCAACGGCGGTTCACATAAGCCTGCTTCTTTTATAAATTCCTTTACCTGCCCCATGTCATAAGCCGGTTCAATGTACTCCATTACCTTTTCATCGGAAAGAGCTTTGTATAAATCCGCCGCATCATCCATTGTAAAATTACGGACAAGGCAGCGGGATGTTTCTATGTGCATTTCGTCTCCTCATTTCATGCAATTCATAATAACACTAATCATCATCTCTTTTTCTTCCGGTCTGGATTCCGCAATCATGATAGTTAATGCCACCAGAGTATGGTCATCGATTAGCTTTTGTCCATTCCTGAACAACACACCGTTCTTATCCAGAAAATATAAAAACATCGTTGCCGCAATCCGCTTATTTCCGTCAAAAAAGCTATGATTTTTCGTTACAAAATATAAAAGGTTTGCTGCTTTTTCTTCCAAGGAAGGATACACATCAGTTCCCGCAAAAGACTGATAAATATTTCCGATGCTTCCCGCAAAGGAATCGTCCTTTTCCCGGCCAAATAATTCAGATTCACTGCCAAACCGCATAGCGGAAATCACCTGCTTACACTCATCATAAGTAAGTACATAAACCGCCTCCCGGCCCTTTGGACGCTGCATATTCTGATGGTCGTATGCATCCAACAAGTCAAGAGCAGTGCTGTATTTTTCAAGAACGCCAAGCACCTGCTTGTAATCAAAATTGTCTAATTTCTTCTCCATTATTACCACCACATATCCTTCATTTTGTGCTTCCACACCGGTTCGTTCGAACCCGTTTTTCAGCCAGAAATGTTCGCTTTGCGGATTTCCTTTTGCAAAACCAAGGCGCACAAATTTATACCCGCATTGCTTCAAATAAGCATACACTTCCTGCATCAGTGCAGTTCCAATTCCCTTTCCCTGAACCTCTTTGTTCACCATAAAGAACCCCACAAATGCAGTTTCTTTCTTGGGAAAACCAAGGATTAAGTCCATAACAGCCATCAGCCGGTCTCCCTCATAAAAGCCAAGATAATACTTGTCCTCCGTAGTTTTACGCGGTGGCAAAGCCGCCATATCCGCCCGGATACTGTCCTCTGTCACAAAAGGCGGACAATACTGATAGTACTGAGGATTTTCCTTGCAAAGAGCGTATACTGCTGTCACGTCGGTGTCCGTAAGCTTTCTGACTCTATATTGTTTTGATAAATTTTCCACTTGAAATATCATCTTAAAACTCCCGAAGCTCCGTAAACTCCACACTGTCCTCCGTGGCACTTCCACCGTACAGACAATTGGTATATTGTCCGGTTTTGATATAATGCAGTATCATATATTTTGCCGAATGAGGCATGTTCAAACCTTCTATCTCAGATGCGTCAAACCACTGAAGTTCGCCCTCATTACTGGTAATTTTATCTTCATCCACATGCTCTGCCAAATCTGCAAAGAAATAGTAATTTTGGCGGACTTCACCGTTCTTCAGGCGCAAGGTTATGTAGCGGAACTGCAGATTTTCAATGTCCGATTCGGTAAGTCCTGTCTCTTCCTGCAGTTCTCTTAAGACACAAGCTCTTGGATTATTTAACTCTGATTCCTCCATGTGTCCCCCGGCGGTACCGGTATAGGAATTGCCGATTACCTTGGAGCCCATGCGGTAGAGCAACAAAAACTTATCTCCCCTGCGCAGATATATTGATGTCATATTTCTCAATTTTCCGTCCATATACGCACCTCTTTTTTTTCACAATGATTTTTTACGTATTCCAAAAACTCCGGTGTCTTGGACCAATACTTAATGCCCCAATTTTCGAAGTTCCACTCGTCCATATAATTGTTACATTCAAAATCGATATAAAACAAATCGCCGTTCTGCACCACAAAATTGGTTGGGAAATAATCGATGTTGGTATTTGCTTCATACAAACGCCGGCACATTACTTTCATCTGCTCCACATATTCATCCTGCATTTGGTCTTTACAAACCAGTTCGAAGATGGTAGCACCATCAATATATTCCTTTAAAATACGTTCCTGCTCCATATCATAATCCAAAAGCTTCGGCATACGAATACCAATATCAGTCAGGCGCTTATAATCATTTAATTCCGACTCCATCTTGTTGCCAAACTGATAATACGAGCACGGCTCGTGATGAATCTGCTTTAGCACATACTGGTTCTCCCCATCCGTCGCAAGATAAGAATAGCCACCTTTGCCCTTGCCAAGAAGCTTGATAATAGTATAATTTTTATCATTTACTTTTAAAACTTCGTCCATAACATTTTCCTTTGCACGTAATTATACACAATCATTATACCATAAAGCCCTTGTATTAAAAACCAAATTTTACTTGATTCGCCAAGATTTTTTGATATAATGTACAAAGATTGTACATTAGGAGGACACCATTTTATGTGGCTGATTTTTACACTTATCACAACCTTATTATGGGGCGCCGCTGAACTTTTCTATAAAAAAGGCTCCCATGAAGAACGGAAATATGACCATTTAAGAGTCTGCGTTTTGGTCGGTGCAGTTATGGGCATCCACGCAATACTCACACTGCTCACTTCCGATATTTCCTATAACCCAATGAACCTGATTGCTTACTTACCGGTTTCT
>JAGAQI010000039.1 GCA_017622795.1 Lachnospiraceae bacterium | reverse complement strand
TGAAGCTACCGCAGCAGCAATCCGCATCCAGTACGGCGGCAGCGTTTCCGCAAGCTCTGCTCCTGAATTATTTGCTCAGGCAAATATCGACGGCGGCTTAGTTGGCGGCGCAAGCTTAAAGCCTGATTTTGGTAAGATTGTTAACTATAACAAGTAATTTTATAGTGTTAGTTTTTGGGAGGCTGCAGGTTGTGGCCTCCCTTTCACTATGTCTTTTTTCCCTCCCCGCCGCGTCTCTTTTCGCAGATTTTCTTCTTCAGACTCCGCCATTTTTCACGGGAGCTTGCCAAGGCTTCCTTGTTTTCCTTGACGAATGTCATTTCCTCGATGGTTTACTATAACTCGGTGTCAGCAGAGGTAGAGAAGGGGAAAAAGTCGTGATAGGAATGTTTTTACGAAATTTATTTACTGTTAAGTGTAGTTGAATGCCGGAGGGGTTAAATATTCTTTACTTATGCCGATATTATAATAGAAATTAAACGGACTTCATTTTCATCAAACAAGGAGGTTTACTATGGATAAATTAACAAATGCATTTCATACACAGATGGCAGAAGAAAAGCAGAAATTGTGGCAGTTAATTAAAGAAAAAGGAAGTGCCGGAGCATATGACCGTTATAAGCAGGTAGCATTGGAATGGCAGAAGGAACTGGAAATAAACAGTGAGCCGGTGGAGGTTTCTATCTCTTTGGAGGGGTTAAAGAGTTTATCAAAAAGTGAAAAACAACAGCATTTTGAAAAGGAACTTATTGAATTGGATAGAAAAGCAAGTCACCTGCCGGAATATTCCGGGATGTATGAAGTAGACAAGACGATTGCATCGGTTCTTGAAAACTGCTCTAAGGAAGAAAAGGGCTTTGTTTATGATATTATCCGTCAGAATTTTCTTGTGAAGAATACAAACGGAATGACAGAGGAAGAACGCCAGGCAAATATTTCCCTTGGAATGAAAAAAGTAGAGTATGCAGCAGAAAATTTCATTCCGGAAAGTCAGAGAAAGGTTTTTCTGGATGCCATGGAGTCGGTGGCGAAGCTTGCATCTGTGGGAACAGCGGCAGAAGATGGAAATATGGATTACGGCGTAAGAAAAAAAGGCTGGCTTGGCGAGGGTAGCGACATGGTGTATACAGACGATCCGCTTGACATTATGCGTCGGATGGACAAGAAGGCTTACGCTGAGTATGAGAGAATCAATGCAGAAAGTGATAACGAAAGCAAGGCATTGGATGCGCTGAAATATATGATGAAATGGTATGTGAGCGAAGTACAGGAAAATCCAAAACTGGTGGAGCAGTACCAAAAACAGTCGGAGGAATATGTAAAGAATACAGTGAAGAGTCAGAAAACGGATACAACATTTCAAAATATTAATGTATCCGGTAAACAGGCATTTTTAGAAAGCCTCAAAGCCTTTTGCATGAAGCGTCCGGGATTTTTGTCGGATATTTTAAGCAGGGAAATAAATTCTGATTTTTGGTGGAATTAGATTTGGAAGTAAAGAAGGAAAAAGTGAGGAGTATGAACGGAAAATTAGTAGGATTTTTCAGCGGGTTTCCGACACGGCATTTTACAGACAGTATTGCAGAGGTTTTGAGAGAAGAATTGACTGTACGGGACAGCCTTGTGTTTATCAGTACCTGGCCCGATAACTTTGCACAAAACAATGAAGATTCCCAGGGAATGTACAATATGTTTGCGGAAAAAAATATGGCGTTTGCAAAACATACCGTAATTGATAACCGGACAGATGCAGAGGAGTCAGTGAAGCTGATTCGGGAGGCATCCTGCATTTTACTTATGGGCGGAAATGCTACGTTGCAGTTTGATTTGATGTGCAGAAAGGGCATATTGGATGAAATCCGTCAAAGCAGTGCTATAATGTTAGGGGTGAGTGCAGGCTCCATGAACATGGGAAAGCATGTGGTTGACGTTTATGAGTCCCTTACACCGTATGAAGGATTGGACTTTGCGGACCTTACCATAAAGGCACATTATCCTTTGGAAGAAGAGTGGTTACGGGCTGTAAAGCAGTTTTCCATGGGGCTTCCGGTATGTCTTATGACAGATGAAAGTGCAATATTTATTAAAGAAGATAAAGTAAAGATAATTGGTCAGATATATTGGATGGTTAAGGGAGAAATCAGCCCGTTTACACAGGTACAATTGGAGGAAGCGTTAGAAAGTAAATAATATATAAGCAGGGAGAGCGAAATGCCCTCCCTGCTTTAATACAGCCATTATTCCTTTTGTAACAATCCATTTTTATACACAAACAATTCTCTGGAGAAATTCTCAAAGTACAGTTCGTTTAAATCCTCGGAGGCACCGTAAAGGAATAAGTCAGGCGCCTTTTCTTGCATATGTTTGCGTTCTTCTTCGGTTGTTTGAGTCAATAAATCGTAGCTTCTGTCACAATGCTCTATCCATAAATATAAGTAGTTTTCGTGGGACAAAATGCGTTTTTCCAGATGGCTGATGTTTTCTATCCGGAATCGGTTGCACCATGTAATGTCGGCCCGGTATAACATCAATCCGGTTTCTCCGGCAACTATATCATCGTTATCATAAATGATTGGAATTTCTTTCAGACCATGCTTATATGCAACGTAGGCTCTGCTGTGCCCATCGGTTAAGGTA
>JAGAQI010000038.1 GCA_017622795.1 Lachnospiraceae bacterium | reverse complement strand
GGCAGTTAACGCAGGTGGTGTTCTTGTTTCCGGTCTCGAAATGAGCCAGAACTCCGAGAGATACAGCTGGACAGCAGAAGAAGTTGATGAAAAGCTTCACCGCATCATGATCAGCATCCATGACGAGTCCGCAAAGGCTGCCGAAGAAGTTGGTCTTGGTTACAACCTGGTTGCAGGTGCAAACATCGCAGGCTTCAAGAAGGTTGCAGATGCTATGCTTGCTCAGGGTACATTCTAATTGTACATAAGTTTATAATGATATTTACGACCTCCGCGTCATGCGGGGATAAGCAAAGGACAATAAAAAGGATTTTTGCAGAAACTTTATGTTTCGTGCAAAAATCCTTTTTTGTTGTCCGTGCAACGCGACTGAGAGAGCGTAAGCTCTCGAAGTGCTTATACCCGCTACTATACTTATATTTCGCACCGGTTTTCCCTTTCGACTCAGCTGCTTTCCACAGGGGCTTGCCGATTTGCTTTTTGGAATGAAACCTATGCCTGCTTATGCTTATTTTGCCAAAACTCACAGCCGGAGAAGAAATTTCTTGTTTTGATTTACCTGGTTTCAAAACATCCTGCGGATGTACCTTTCGAGAAAAGTTCAGGGCATGTCAGACACATGAAGTGTCCACATGCCCCGAAAACTTTTCTTAAAAAGTGCTTGCGCACTTTTTGAAACCAGGCAAATACTTACGCTGAAAATTAACTCCGGCTGTTCAGACAGTTGGCCAAAACGTACAACGCAGTCATATCATTCCAAAAGAACAACTCGGAGCCACCGGAAAAGCACTGAACGTCGATGAGGGAAAACCGGTGCGAAAATGTACGGTTCACAAGGGTGGCAAGTTGTGATAGAATAGGAGTTGGAAGACATACTTGAAGTTAATGGAGGCAGAAGATGAAATTTATTCAAAAACTTTACTTCGCAGGAAATACATTACACGCAATTGAAAAGTATAAAGAAGCATTCGGTTGTACAGAAAAGAGCGTTATTTTATATGAAGATGCAGTAAAGAATGGCTGGACGGAGTTGGACCCGCAGCGAGAAGGAACCGTATATCATTCTGAGATTATGTTTGGTGACCAGGAAGTTAGAATGACAGATACAATGGATGTACCGCGGCTGCAGTTAATACGTGAATTGGATTATGCAGTTGGATTTCGTACTGCAGAAGAAGTTAAAAAAGCATTCGACGTATTAAGTCGGGATGGAGAAATTATTCATCCGTTGGAATACCCTCCATATATGGTTATAATTGGTTCGGTAAGGGACTGTTTTGGAATTCAATGGACTTTGATGTGTGATTTTAATTATTAGTAAGAACAGTTCGATAAACTTGAATAGGTCGAAGAGATAAAAATGAGAATTGTTAGGAGAATAAAATGCTTACTTATGAAAAAATCAATTGGAAGAATATAAAGTCATTTTTATCATTGGAGATTACTTCTGAGCAAAAAGAATTAATGTCAACTTCACATCTTCAAACTCTATGGAACAGCTTTCGGATTGGATATAGTGAACTATATCTAATAAAACATGAAAATGATACAGTGGGTTATGTTCTACTTTATCCATGTCCAAGAATTATTAAATATAACGTAGGAAGGTTATATATTGATAAGAACCATCAGAGAAAAGGTTATGGAAAACAGGCATTGCTTTGGGCTATAGAAAAACTAAAAGAGAAAGGTGCACCAAGGATATTACTTTCCGTACACCCAGATAATATAGTGGCACGAAAATTGTACGAAAGTGTGGGATTTAACTATACAGAACTATGTTGGGGAAATGAGTTAGTAATGAAGTATATGTGTACCGAAAAAATCGATTAAAAAAATAACTCTATTACAACTTCCAATTTGTCGAATACACGAAACTTTCAGCTTGAAAGAGTGACAACTTCAACTCGAAACATACCATACCAACAGGAGAGCAACACCGTGAAAAGATTTTTATTCATTTTATTCCAATGCACCTGGGGCTTACCGCAAACCCTTCTCGGTGCCATCATATTTTTAAAACATATTCGGTGCCCGCACAGGGTATACCGGGGGTGCATCGATACCAACTGGAACAGCAGAGGCGGCATGAGTCTTGGGTTATTTATTTTTACACCGCAGGAGGAAGACAGCCGGACAGAGGAAGTCAGGGTACATGAGTATGGACATTGTATTCAGTCCTTGCTTCTTGGACCGCTATATCTGGTCGTAATCGGCATTATTTCATATTCCTGGGCTAATATCCCATATTTTAGAAAAATGCGCCGGGAGAAGCATATACCTTACACGAAATGTTTTGTGGAGTCCTGGGCCAGCAAGTGGGGCGAATGGATAACAAAAGAGGAGGCAATATAGCAATGAATACAGCACTTTTAACCATCGATGATTTTTCATCAAAAAATACACCTGCCATTGTAGATTATTTAAAGGAAAAGGGAATCAAAGTAATCTTTTTTGCAGAAGGTCAGAGAGTGGAGCAAAATTATGAGGAGGCAAAGTATGCCATAAAAAACGGCATGATGGTGGGCAACCATAGTTATTCCCATCCGGCATTTTCATCCATTAGCGTGGAAGAAGGTATTGCGGAAATTGAGAAATGTGAAGAAATCCTGAATAAATTATATGCGGACTGCGGCGTGGAACGTGTATGGCGTCCGTTCCGTTTTCCGTATGGCGATAAGGGTGGAGCTAATAAGGAAGCCCTGCAGAAATATCTGAAAGAAAAAGGGTTCCACAAGGTGGATGATACACCGCTTGACTATTCTTGGTGGAAGGGAAACAACTTGGACACAGACATTGATACTTTCTGGTCCTTTGACTTTGGCGAATATCAGATTCGTCCGGGCTCTGATTTTACGATGGAATCGGTGTGGGAAAGAATGCATGATAAAAATCCTAAGTCGGGTGCTGTTTTGTTTGAGGAAAATAACCATCACATTATCCTGTTACATGCTCATGATGAGACAGAAGCACTGGTGCCGGAATATTACAAGCAGTTTATTGAGCATCTGCTGGAGAATGGCTTGGTTTTCGATGAACCGAATTTTTTGTAAAATAAAAGGGAAGGTGCAAATGCTCCTTCCCTTTATTATATTTTATTTCTTCTTTAATAAACCGGATAAAATACCGCCGATAATGCCGCTTGCATTATTCTTCTTAGAGGATGCAGGTTTTTTCTTGCCGCTTGTGCTTGCGGAAGAGGAGGTATCGGTGCTGATTAAACCGGAAAGTAAGCTGCCTACATCAACATTGTCAAGGAGGGCGCCCACTAAGCCATTTACACCGGATTCCTTGTCATCATCTTCTTCAGCCTGCTGGCCAAGAAGGCTGAGTAACATTGGTGCAATAGCGGAAAGAATATCGCCGGTTTTCTTTTCGGAAACGCCGGAAGCCTTCGCTGCCTTCTTTACGGTTTCTTCCTTGCCGGAACCAAGAAGGTGGCCGATAATTTTTGCACCGTCAGCTAAGTCTACGTTACCAAGGAAGCTGGTAAGGTCGCTGGTGTCATCTTTCGCGTGCTGGGCAAGAGCACCTGCAAAGCTTGCGGCGGTACTTTCGTTTTTTGCCTGTTCGGTTGCACCGCTGAGCAGGGAAGGAAGAGCGCTGGTTAAAACGCTGGTAATGTCTTTATTACTTGCGCCGGTAAGGTTGCTTAAACCCTTTAAGCTGTCGGAGCTTAAGAGGGAACCTGCAATTTTTGATAAATCCATAGTTTTTCTCCTATCGTATCAATTTAGTTATATTAATTATCGGACAACAACATGGATTCGTCAAGTGAAAAAACTGTGTCTTTTTTGAACGGAAACACTTGCCTAATACACAAAATATGGTATAATCGAACTATATAAATACAATCCCAAGGAGGAGTTATATTATGGCAGAACCAAAGAAGAAAAAGAAAGTTACTGCTTCCACGGCACCAAAGACGAAGAAGGAAGCCGCTCCGGTTGGCAACGCAACAGGCTTACGTGTCGGCGCAATTATTACATGGGTAGTTGCCCTTGCTTTAGAAGTAGTTGCATATCTGTTACTCATTGGCAAAATCACTTGGACATTCATGCCAACTCTGACATTGATTATCATCGCCTTAGTGCTTGATTTAGTATGTGTTATTGTTGGTTCCACTTTATGGAAGAAGGCAAATCATATCAAGCCTGCCAGCGAAAAGAATAAGGTATTATTCTGGCTGTGGAACAACATGGGTCTTATCGTTTGTACCATTGCATTCCTTCCGTTCGTTATTCTTGCTCTTACTAACAAGGATACCGATAAGAAGACAAAGACCATCGCTACTGTAGTAGCTGCGGTTGCCCTGTTAATCGGTGGCGCGGCAAGCATCGATTACGATCCGGTTTCCCAAGAACAGCAGGCAGCAGCGATTGAAGCAATCAATACAGATGTTTTCTGGAGCCCATTCGGTAAGGTTTACCATACTCACGAAGATTGTCAGGCATTAAACCAGAGTGATTCCCTCACCTACGGTACTGTAGAACAGGCTATCGCTGAAAACCGTACCCGTCTTTGCTCTTTCTGTGCAAAGAAGGATGACATCCAGGGTGTTGTAACCGACGACAAAGAATAACTAGTTAATTACTTTAAAAACCGCAGTGTGAAAACACTGCGGTTTTTAAAGTAGGTAAATTTCTGAAAAAGATTACTGCACTTTAAACCGGAATACATTCCAGGAAATCGGCTGTACCGTACCGGTTACTTTACCGTTTGCAAAGGTAGTTGCGGAATTTGTAACAGGCACAATGGCATCCGGAGTCTCGTAAGTGTTAGCCTTGCTCATGTCATCGGTGTACATTTCCAGATGCTCGATAAAGGTAAGGTTTTCAAAACCGGACACATCCAGTTCGATTTCATTGGAATCCTGCCAGTTACGGTTGATAACAAATACGGTAAGTTCACCTTCTTCTTTATTGTAAGCGGCTGCGGTGTCGATAAAATCTACCTTTTCCTGCTCATAATACTGGTTAGTATCGTCCACAATATAGCTAGGAATATCGTAGGTGTCGCAGTCTACGGTGGTGCGCAGGGATGTGCCGCGGCCGTAGCGCATCAGCTGTGTGTACGGATGAGCGGAAGCAGTACTCCATACATGCTCCTTGTTGGTGGAAGCAAGAACGTGTAAGCCGCCGGTCATGCAGGCAATTTTAACACGGTCTGCGTGGCGCAGAAAGGCAAGCAGGGTGGATGCGTTAGCAATGGCCTGCAGCATGTCGCCGCCTCTAAACGGACGCTCCGGCATATTGTTCGGGTCGTGACGGGTGTATCCGCGGTTTGGATCAAAATTGTAGTGGGTCTTGTAGTGTAAATATTCTCCGCGACCGTAATGAAGCTCGCCGGCCGGCCGCATCATGGTGGCATATTCGTCAAAAGAAATCATCATCTTCTTTGGAGACTTCAACTTTGCTGCCACATAGTCACAGATGGCGATTTCGGTGTTGATGTAGTCTTCAAAGTAGCGGGACGCGCCCAGGTAGGTTGGCAGGTCGTCCATCAGTACGGACTGATAGTGGTGCATGGAAATGTAGTCTACACTGTGATAGCACTCCTGCAGGGCGGTTAAATCCCATTCCGGATAGTGAAGCATGTTAGGTGAACAGGAAACGCAGGCAACAGTTTCGATGTGCGGGTCAACCCACTTCATCAGCTTGGAGGTTTCATTGGCAAGAAGACCGTAGCCACGAGGGTCATTCTGGTAAGAACCAATCTGCCAGTATCCGTCCACTTCGTTGCCAAGATACCAGATTTTAACGTCGTAAGGTTTTTCGTGACCGTACTCCTTACGTAAATCGGACCAGTAAGTGCCTCCTTCGTGATTGGTGTACTCCATGATTTTTACGGCATCGTTGATGTCGCCGGTACCAAGGTTGATGGTGTAGAGCGGCTCGGTTTCAGCCATTTCCGCCCACTGCAGATATTCATCGTGGCCAACCTCGTTGGTGTAATACTGGTGCCAGGCAAGGTCAAGGTGTGCTTTGCGATGTTCCTTAGGACCGATGGAATCCTTCCAGTCCCAACCGGAGACAAAGTTTCCGCCGGGAAGTCTGACTGCCGGAAGCTTGGAAGCTTTGATAGCATCGATGAAATCGTGGCGCAGGCCTTTTTTGTCGGCAGTCGGATGTTTTGGATTAAACATGCTTCCGTTTACCATGTTTCCGATTGGCTCTAAAAAGGCGGAATAAATGCGTGGTGAAATTTCGCCGATTTCGTACGCCGGATGCAGGGTTACTTTTGCTTTTTTGGGCATATCTGTTACCTCCTGTATAAAATAATATTTACCATTTCTTATCATGATTGGATGAAGTTTCAGTATACTTCCCCAAAAATATGTGCTATAATATATCTAAATTTTTAAGGGAGGATAGTTCTATGTTTATAACAGACGACATTAAGTACATTGGGGTCAATGACCACGAAATCGATTTATTTGAAGGACAGTATATTGTGCCAAACGGCATGGCATACAATTCCTATGTTATTTTAGATGAAAAAATTGCAGTGCTCGACAGCGTGGATGCTAAGTTTACGACAGAATGGCTTACCAATGTGCGGGAAGCTTTAAACGGACGCACTCCCGACTATTTTATTGTACAGCATATGGAACCGGACCACTCTGCAAATATTGCCAATTTCATGCAAGAATATGCGGATGTGAAGCTTGTGGCTTCCGAAAAAGCCTTTGCTATGATGAAGCAGTTTTTCGGCACCGACTATCCGGAGCAGCAGATGGTGGTAAAAGAAGGAGACAAGCTTTCCCTCGGTAAGCATGAGCTCACCTTTGTTATGGCGCCGATGGTTCACTGGCCGGAAGTAATGGTTACTTATGACAGCACCGATAAAGTATTATTCTCCGCAGACGGCTTCGGCAAGTTCGGTGCACTGGACGTGGAAGAAGAGTGGGCTTGCGAAGCAAGACGTTATTATTTCGGTATTGTAGGTAAGTACGGCATGCCGGTTCAGACCCTTTTGAAAAAAGCGGCAGCACTGGATATTCAGATGATTTGTCCGCTACATGGCCCTGTATTAAAAGAAAACTTAGGATATTATCTTGGTCTTTATAATACATGGTCTTCTTATCAGCCGGAAGAAGAAGGAATTGTTATCGCCTATACTTCTGTTTACGGAAATACTAAAAAGGCTGTATTGGCTCTGGCTGATGCCTTAAAGGCAAAGGGCTGTCCAAAGGTTGTGGTAAATGACCTTGCAAGATGCGACATGGCAGAAGCGGTAGAGGATGCGTTCCGTTACAGCAAGCTGGTGCTGGCAACTACTACCTATAATGGCGATATTTTTCCGTTCATGAAGGAATTTATCCATCATTTAACGGAGCGTGGCTACAGTAACCGCACCGTGGCATTTATGGAAAACGGCAGCTGGGCACCGGTGGCGGCTAAATTCATGGGAAGAATGCTGGAAGAAAGCAAGAACCTGACCTATGCAGAAACTTCCGTAAAAATTATGTCTGCTTTAAATGAAGAGAGCAGCGCACAGGTAGAAGCGCTGGCAACAGAGCTTTGCGCAGAATATGCGGAAGGTTAAAAAAGATTTTGAAAAGACTTGCCTGCTTTGAATACGGCAGCCGGGTTTTGGATAAAATTAGTATAAAAATATAAGGAGGAAAAATTTATGAAGTATGTATGTGATGTATGCGGCTGGGAATATGATGAGGCTGTAGGTGATCCGGACAACGGTATTGCACCGGGTACAAAATTTGAAGATTTGCCGGAAGATTTTGTATGTCCTCTTTGCGGCGTCGGTAAGGATGAGTTCAGCGCAGCAGAATAAAAACGGAATCCCCTGCAATAAATTTGCAGGGGATTTTTTTGTCCAAAAAAAATAATTATGAAAAAGTTCTTGACAAACCATAGAAAAAGTACTATGTTATTGATATAAATACTTTGATGCTTTAAAGCGCAACGGTTTAAAGTGCCAAACAAGACATAAAAACAAAGGCAAGTTTTTGGAGGTATAAAGTTATGGAAAGAAATAACGGTAACTTAATTGCATTCCGCCCGGATATTAAGGTGGTAGACTGCACCCTGCGTGATGGTGGTTTGGTAAACAATTTTAACTTCTCTGATGAGTTTGTTAAAGATTTGTACCGCACCAACATTAAAGCCGGTGTAGATTATATGGAATTTGGTTACAAGGCTTCCAAGGAAATTTTTAATAAAGAGGATTACGGCAAGTGGAAATTCTGTGAAGAAGAAGATATCCGCGCAGTGGTAGGAAATAATGATTTTGACTTGAAAATTGCAGTAATGGCTGATGTGGGCAGAACTGATTTCAAGAATGATATTATGAAGAAGGAAGACAGCGTGATTGATATGGTGCGAACCGCAACTTATATCCATCAGATTCCGGCAGCCATCGAAATGATTCAGGATGCTCATAATAAGGGGTATGAAACTACAGTAAACATTATGGCCATTTCCAAGGTCCGGGAGGATGAACTCACCAAGGGTCTGGAGATTCTGGCAGAGTGCGATGTAGATGCCATTTACCTGGTGGACAGCTTTGGCGCCTTCTATCCGGAACAGATGCGTCGTCTTACGGATATGTATATGGAAGTGGCAGAGAAGCATGGCAAAAAAATCGGTATCCACGCCCATAATAATCAGCAGCTTGCTTTTGCTAACACCATTGAAGCGGTAACAAAGGGAGCAAGTTATTTGGACGCTACCGTCAGCGGAATGGGCCGTGGCGCGGGCAATTGTTATATGGAATCCCTGTTGGCATTTTTAAGAAATCCGCGATACAATCTGGTGCCGGTGATGGATTTTGTGCAGAAGTATATTTTGGCAGAAAAGGAAAAGGGCAGTATCTGGGGCTACGATATCCCGTATTTGTTAACCGGCGTGCTCAACTGCCATCCCTCGTCAGCTATTCGCTTTACCGGAGATCGCAGAACGGATTACTCCAGATTTTATCAGGAATTATTAGACCATATGGAATAAAAGATATCCCGTCGTCACAAGGAATGGCGACGGGACTTTTTTTGCGAGATAATTAACTTTGTGAACTTTTTAATGAAATTTTAATGGTTTTCTAATGAAAAAAGAAAAAAACGGGAGTAATATTTTCATATGTGAAACCTTACATAAAGGGGGAGAATAACAAATGAAAATATTGATTACCACGGATCTTTATACAACCGCAACCAACGGCGTGGTAACTTCTGTCCGCAATCTATATGAAGAACTGACAGAAAAGGGACATGATGTCAGGATATTAACTTTATCCGAAGGAAAAGAAAGTTATAAGATAAATCATGTGTATTTTATCAAGTCAGCTTCGATTGGTTTTATTTATCCGGATGTGCGGATGCCGCTTTCTTATCGCAGTGGGCTGATTCAGGAACTAATTGATTGGAAACCGGATGTAGTACACAGTCAGTGTGAATTCTTCAGTTTCCAGTTCGCACAGCGTATTGCCAAGCTTACCGGTGCACCGATTGTACATACCTATCATACATTATATGAGCAATATGTTAATTATGTGTTGCCGGGAAAATATCTTGGCAGACAGGTAGTCCGTCAGTTATCACGTATGCGTCTGAAAAAGGTAGCCAAGGTAATTGCCCCTACCAGTAAGGTAGAGGATACGCTGCGGGGCTATGGAGTAAAGGCGGATATTTGTGTAGTACCAAGCGGTATTTCCTTAGAGCAGCATCACCATCGCATGAGTGAAGAAGAGCGTGCGAAAAAGCGTCAGGAACTCGGTATTCCGGCAAATAATAATGTGTTATTGAATCTAGGACGTCTTGGCACAGAGAAAAATTTGGGAGAACTGCTCGCTTTCTTTGCGGAAGCGTTGCGTTATGATTCTCACTTAACATTTATGATTGTGGGAGATGGTCCGGACAAAGAAAATTTGGAAAAGCAGGCAAAAGACCTGGGAATCAGCGAACAGGTGATTTTTACCGGTATGGTAAATCCGGAGGAGGTACAGAATTATTATCAGCTGGCAGATGTTTTTGTAAATGCATCCACCAGCGAAACACAGGGATTAACCTATATTGAAGCGGCGGCAAACGGTCTTCCGCTGCTTTGCAGAAAAGATCCTTGCCTGAATGATGTAATACAGGATGGTATCAACGGGTATGAATATACTTGTTGCGAAGAGTTTGAAGAATATCTGAAGGATATTTTAATGAATGTTGAGTGGAGAAAAACAGCTTCGGAACAGAGCGAAAAAATTGCGGAATCTTTCGGAAAAGAACATTTTGTAGAATCGGTAGAAAACATTTATGAAGAAGTGGCAGTATAAGAATACTGCTGCTTCTTTTCTTTTTTGAAAAAAGGTAGACAGCAGCAAGTAAAAAATGATATAATTACTGCGTTGGCAGAGCGGATAGTATCTGCCGAAAACACAAATAAAGGAGAAAATACTATGGCAAATAAGTACGCAGGAACAAAAACCGAAAAGAATTTATGGGAAGCTTTTGCCGGGGAATCCCAGGCAAGAAACAAGTACACCTATTTTGCATCCGTAGCAAAAAAGGCCGGTTATGAGCAGATTGCAGCATTATTCCTTCAGACAGCAGAAAATGAGAAGGAACATGCAAAGCTTTGGTTCAAGGCATTAGGTGAGCTTGGCACAACAGCAGAAAATTTATTACATGCTGCAGAAGGTGAAAATGCAGAGTGGACCGATATGTATGAGCGCATGGCAAAGGATGCGGAAGAAGAAGGATTTACAGACCTTGCAGCACAGTTCCGCGGTGTTGCTGCTATTGAAAAAATGCATGAAGAAAGATACCGTGCCCTGCTTCACAATGTAGAAGCAATGGAAGTATTCAAAAAGAGCGGTGTTACTATGTGGGAATGCCGTAACTGCGGTCATGTAGTTGTTGGCTTGGAAGCTCCAACCGTTTGTCCGGTTTGTAACCATCCGCAGGCTTATTTTGAAGTTAGAAAAGAAAATTATTAATTACAATGGAGTAAATTCAAATGAAAAAGATGTTAAATGAGTTTAAGCAGTTTGCAATTAAGGGCAACATGATTGACCTGGCAGTAGGTATGATTATCGGTACTTCTTTTAACAAAATCGTATCTTCCCTGGTAAATGATATGATTATGCCTTTACTTGGTATTTTTACCGGTAAAATTGACTTTGCAAAGTTATTTATTGCTTTAGACGGTAAGTCCTATGAAACTTTGGCAGCAGCAGAAGAAGCAGGAGCAGCTTGCTTTAAGTATGGTGCATTTTTAGCTGGTTTACTCGACTTCTTAATTATGGCATTCATTGTATTCCTGTTTGTACGCGGTATTAATAAGCTTCGCGAAGCAAACAAGGAGCCTGAAGCACCGGCAGCACCGGTAGAACCTACCACAAAGATTTGTCCGTTCTGTAAGTCCGAAATCAGCATCGAAGCAACCAGATGTCCTCATTGTACTTCCGAGCTTGAAAAGTAATTTGATTTTCAAAGGATATAATAGTTAAAAGTACAAACCTCCCGTTGAGCTAAAATTGAGCAACGGGAGGTTTAATATTTTAGAAACAATTCGAAAACAATTTGCAAACATGGAGAAACTATATTATAATTAATTTTATGTTGGTTTCCAAACATTGGTCAGAAAGGAAATGAAATGAAACGAATCGGTATTGCAACAGACAGTCATAGCGGAATTCTTCCTGCAAGAGCGAAGGAACTTGGGGTGATGGTACTTCCGATGCCATTTTTCTTTGGCGAAGAATGCTTTTACGAAGAAGTTTCCATTACCAGGGAGCAGTTTTTTGAACGCTTAAATGCGGGTGAGACCGTGTCTACTTCCCAACCGTCTCCGGAAGCAGTAATGGAGTTTTGGAGAGAAGGATTAAAAGAATTCGAAAGCATTGTGTATATTCCAATGAGCAGCGGACTTTCCGGTTCCTGCCATACAGCCATGATGCTGGCCAATGAAGAAGAATTTGAAGGAAAAATTTTCGTGGTGGATAACGGACGTGTTGCAACGCCATTACACCGTTCCATATTGGATGCCCTGGAATTGGTGGAAGAGGGCTATTCTGCAGAGAAGATAAAAGAAATTCTGGAAGCAGATAAGGAAAATATGACCATTTACATTGCGGTGGAAACGTTAGAGTACTTAAAAAAAGGCGGCCGTATTACTGCAACCACAGCGGCTCTTGGTACGTTATTAAATATTAAACCGGTGCTTCGCTTGGGTGTTGGTGTGTTGGATACTTACAAAAAGTGTCGCGGCATGAAAAAGGCAAAAGCAGAAATGCTTGCTACCATGAAGCAGGAAATGGAGACAACCTATAAGGAAGCCATCGAGAAGGGTGAATTTTGCCTGATGGCAGCCACCAGCGCTGATGAAGAAACTACCAAGGCCTGGGTAGAGGAAATTAAAGCATATTTTCCGGGTATGGAGGTTATGTGCAATTACCTTACCATGGGAATTTCCTGTCATACCGGTGAGGGTGCTTTAGGAATCGGTTGTTCCTGCAAACCAAAGAGAATTTAGAGATTATAAATTAGGAGAGAATTGTTTCATGCATCGAATTGTTATGATGTGCCTTCGGAATTTTATTTTGGTTCCGCCGGCCTATATTAAGCTGTGTCATTATGCAAAGCACACGGATAAATATCCGGAGCTTACCAAATACCGCCATATCCAGTATATTTTCAAGCGGGCCGTAAAGTCCGGCAACGTGGACCTGCAGGTATTCGGAACAGAAAACATTCCTACGGAGGGTGGTTTTACCATGTACTCCAATCATCAGGGCATGTTTGACGTTCTTGCGATTCCGGCAACGTGCGACCAGCCATTGGGAGCGGTGTTAAAAAAGGAATTGAAGGATATTCCGTTTTTAAAGCAGGTCATTGCCTGCACGAAGTCATTCCCTATGGACAGAGAAGATGTGCGTAGTTCCATGGAAGTTATTCTGGCAGCAACGAAAGAAGTAGCCGGTGGCAGAAATTATTTGATTTTCCCGGAGGGAACCCGCAGTAAAAACGGTAACCAGATGCGGGAATTCCACGCCGGCAGCTTTAAAATTGCCAGCAAGGCAAAAGCCCCGATTGTACCGGTAGCGCTTATTGACTGCTATAAGGTTTTTGATGAAAAGGGCTGCAAGCCGGTGAGCATGCAGATTCATTATTTGCCGGTGATTCCGTATGAAGAATATAAAGATATGAAAACGCCGGAACTGGCACAGCTGGTGCATGACAGAATTGAAGCATGCGTAAAAGCGAATGAAGGAAAGTAGAGCAATATTACGAAATCTATAAGCGGATAAATCTGCTTATAGATTTTTTTCGTTGAAACTTTTTGCGTGAGACAGGTATCTAACTATATAGAAAGCAGAAAAGGAGGTGAGATGCCTTGCGTTGTTTCCCGGGAAAAGAAGAGAAGAAAAAAGAGCAAATAGTGGAAGAAATTATATTAAAAAAGTACAATTCTTATTATCGCTTGGCATATAGCTATGTGCATAGGGAAGCGGATGCGGAAGACATTGTACAGAACATGGCATATAAAGCATTGAGAGCCAGCAGAACACTACAGCATCCGGAGTTTGTAGAAACATGGTTGTATCGGATTCTTATGAATGAGATTTTCAGACTGCTGAAGAAACCTGAGAATTTCTCGTATGAGGAACTAATAGAGAAAACAGGGAATGAAGGAGAGTATGCAGAAGATAGCTATGAGGATGTGGATTTGATGCAGGTAATCGAATCTCTTTCCGCAAAGGATAAGCTGGTAATTGAATTACGCTTTTTTGAAGACAAAAAGCTGGAAGAAATCGCCTTGGTACTTGAGGAAAATGTAAGTACGGTGAAAAGTCGGTTATATCGGAGCCTGAAAAAAATGCGGATTATGCTGGAGGATTAGAAAGGATGGAACTATATGGAACAGAAAATATACAGCCTGCCACAGGAAATAAAGGAGCAATATGAAGCCCTGGAATTATCAGGTGAGCAGGTAGAGCGTTTAAAACAGAAAATGTTGCAGGCAAAAAGCGAAAACAGGAAAGAGAGAATAAGAAGAAACAGCAGGCAGATTATGGCGACGGCAGCAATGTTAGCAATCATTTTGTTTGTGCTTCCAAATACTTCGAAAACGGTGGCTCTTGCCATGCAGCAAATTCCGGTTTTAGGTGATTTTATTGAATTGATCACGGTGCGTGATTATGAATATGAGGATGAGCAGCATCAAGCCAGTATTAAAGTGGGTGAACTTGTATTAAATGAGTTTGCAGATGTTCAGCATATGGAGGCATCCGTAAAAAAAGAATTATTAGCTACAATAAAGAATATAAACAGTGAAATACAGAAAGTAACGACAGAGTTGCTGGGTGACTTTGAGACATCCGTGGAAGACAGGGAAGGACCTTTATCTGTCTGGACAGAGAGTATACAGATTCCTTCCGAAGAGCAGTATCTGGTGATAAAGCAGGAATGTTTTATGGCGGCCGGAAGCGGAATGGAATGGAATTATTATTATACTATTGACCTGACTACCGGAAAGCTGCTTTCTTTGGAAGAACTTTTTAAGGAAAATGCGGATTACGTGCCGGTACTTGCCGATTGCATCGAGAAGCAGCTTAAGCTGGTATACGGTTACCAGCTGGATGAATTCTTAAGGGATGAATTAGTGCGTCAACTGGAGGAGGAAGCCTCCTTCTATATAAATGAAGCAGGAAATATAGTGATGTGCTTTGACGAAGGAGATATTGGTCCGATGAGTCTGGGAGACTTAGAAATTGTTATTAGCAATGATGATGTAAAAGAAATTAGAAAATAATTTTGTATGAGAGGATGTCAGAATATGACATCCTCTTGTCATATTTAACGTGATAGGATATAGTAAAGGTATAGGGTGACGGGAGTTTTCGGAAAGGTTTGCTGTTATAAGGAGGGGGATTTTGATGTTAGAGCGTTTAATCAGCATGATCTATATATTGATGAACAAAGGCACCGTGACAGCCGGAGAGCTGGCAGAACGGTTTGAGGTGTCCACCCGCACGATTTACCGAGATATTGAGGCGCTCAGCATCGCCGGAATTCCGGTATATTGTAAAAAAGGAAAAAACGGCGGCATCAGTCTGACGGAAGAATTTGTGCTCAATAAAATGCTGATTACCAAAGAAGAACAGCAGGAAATTCTGGCAGCGTTGGTAGGATTGAAGGAGACGGAAGTATCTGACGAAAACCGGGAGCAGGAAACCTTGAAAAAACTGGGCGATTTCTTTCAGACAGAGCCGGTGCCCTGGGTAAATATTGATTTGTCTGACTGGAGCGGTTTACGCAAGCAAATGTATGAGGATATCAAGCGGGCTATTTTAACCCATCATGTGATAGAGTTTGATTATTACGGTCAGAACCGGCCCATGAGTCACCGGGTGGTGGAACCGGTACAACTTCAGTTTAAGGAGTATACCTGGTATCTACGGGCGTATTGTAGGGAACGGAAGGATTTTAGGACGTTCAAACTGTTCCGGATGCAGCGGTTAGAGGTGCAGGAGGAGACCTTTGTACCGAAGCGGGAGCCGTCGCTGTTGCAAAAAGATGAGATAGTGGGAGAGGCAGAAAAAAGTGCGAAAACAGTTGTGTCTACAAAAGTAGAATGTCAAACGCCGGAACCGGAATTTCCGGTTACTCCTCTCACTATTTGGATTGATAAAAAAGAAGCTTACCGCATTTATGACCGTTTCGATGAGTCAGAGTTGGAGCAGTTGCCGGACGGTAATTTCCTGGCTCATTGTGCATATCCCTTGGATGAGTGGGTGTACAGTCTGATTCTTTGGTTTGGCCCGTCTGCAAAAGTACTGGAGCCGGAATTCATCCGTGACGAGGTGCATGAGCGCATCAAAAAAATGATGGAAAATTATAATTAGTTTTTGAATATGACAGGCAGATGTCAGGTTTTCTCCGGTAGAATGGTGGCAGGCAGTGAGAACGGAAGAAGGCGTTTCACTAGTGCCAAAATCATTTTATATGTACGGAGGAAAATAATATGAACATAAACACACAAAATATCGATTGGTCCAAGGTAAAAATCTGCCAAAGCTGCGGTATGCCGCTACTTCAGGAAGAGCATTTCGCAAAGAATGCGGATGGCACAAAGAATGATAAGTGGTGCTGCTATTGCTTCCATGATGGAGTGCTTGGCGAATGTACATTGGAAGAAATGATTGACATTTGTGCACCGATTGAAGTTAGGGACGGACGTTGTAAAACGTTAGAGGAAGCAAAAGAGCAGTTAAGACAGTTCCTGCCGACACTGGAGCGGTGGAAAAAATAGAAGAAAACAAAGGAGGCTGGCGTATGTTAGAGTTACCGGAAAGCTATACCATTGCAAAACAAATCAATGAGCACTTACAGGGAAAAATCATCAGTTATGTGGAGCTTTTGCATACACCTCACAAATTTGCCTGGGTAAACAGCGAGCAGGGAAGTGTGGAAGAACATTTAGAGGGACAAACCATAGAGGGGGCTTCATTTTATGGCGGCATGCTGGAAATCACCACAGAGGACAGTATGCTTTTACTCTCGGACGGCGCTTATCCAAAGTATTATGAGAACAAGAAAAAGTTTCCAAAGAATCATCAGCTGGCTTTGTATTTTGATGATGATACAGCGCTGTTTGTGTCGGTGCAGATGTATGGATTTATTACCGCATGCCCGAAGGGAGAATGTACCCACGGGTACTACATTTCTTCCAGCACCAAGCCTAATCCGTTAACCGAGGAGTTTACCTATGAGTATTTCAAAAGCCTGTATCCGGCAAACGGGAAGAAGCTTTCTGCCAAGGCGTTTCTTGCCACGGAGCAGCGGATTCCGGGACTTGGAAATGGTGTATTGCAGGATATTTTATGGGATGCCGGCATTGACCCTCGCTATGATATGACGAATGCTTCCGAAGAGGATTTCAAAGCCCTGCATATTTCTGTGAAAAAGGTGCTGAAACAGATGTGTGATGCAGGCGGAAGAGATACGGAGAAAACGTTATTTGGCGAGAAGGGCGGATATATCTCGCAGCTTAGTAAAAACTCCCTGCATCAGCCGTGCATGCGGTGCGGCTACGAAATTCACCGGGCGGCATATATGGGCGGAAATGTGTATTTTTGCGAGAAGTGCCAAAAACGATAGAGACTGGTAATTAAATGGAGCGTGTAATAGTATATGATGATAAGTAAATGGGCATTGGTCCGCCGGAATGAACTGGTGGATTTGCCGGAGCAAATTACAATACATAAAGACTTTCTGGGAGAACTGTCG
>JAGAQI010000037.1 GCA_017622795.1 Lachnospiraceae bacterium | reverse complement strand
TCTTATTTATGTAGGTTTTCCACTTATCGATACTGAATTTTCCATCCTCAAATAAGAGAGTAATTTCTGCATAAGTATCAATAATTCGAATCATTTCCGACCTCCAACTGATTATTCAAATAGTTCCTCATCCACATCATATCTGTTTCTAATCAACCTGTACTCACAACCATATTTCTGACAACCTTCCAGACATTCCCGGTTTATTTCCAGAATCCATTCCTTCGTACAATCTTCATCCTCGCCACGGTCTTCTATCACATGGGCGAACTTTCGGATATCATCAAAATGATTTTCAATATACTCCCGGGACATAATCAAATAGTTGCACCGGATATTCTCCAGATACTCCTCAGAGAAATCATTCTTCCAGTTGTACGGAATGTAGCAACCTTCTATAATCATGTTCTGTTCATTTTCAATAGCTGTTTTTATCATTTCCCGGATAACAGGCCAGAGAACCTCCTGCATTTTGTCATCCTGCTCCACATAGTTTGGCACTAAGCCGGCACGTACGATTCCCATTTTTACATGGTCCATGGAAACATACGGAATCTGATACTTTACCATCAGCTTCTGCGCCAGATTTGTTTTTCCTGTATGGGACGGACCACCGATTATATATATCATTGCACTACTCCTTCCAGATAATTGCACTATCTTAAGTATAATATAATCGGCAAAATAAATACAGATTTATTTTGCCGATAAAGGAAACATATTTTATTTTTATCAATGCACCCGTTCCAACGCAAAACTGAACTTCCGGTAACCACCCCGAAGGAATCTAAATCCAAAGCACAGGCTTCTGAATCCCCAGTCAATAAACATGGCCATCCATACGCCCACAACACCAAGGTTCATGCCCTTGGCAAGAATGTAGCTGAACAGGATACGGAACGTCCACATGGAAACCATGGAGGCAATCATGGTAAACTTTACATCGTTTGCCGCACGCAGGGCATTTGGCAGTACAAAAGACAACGGCCAAACCAAAATAGTACAAATGGTATGCAATGTGATTAACTGTCTTGCTATTTCACCGGTAGCAGGCTCCAGATTGTAAATCCAAATGAGACCGTCTAATCCAAGCATTACTACCACATTAAGGGCAAATAACGCAGCATAGGCAATCAGCAATAATTTCTTTGTGTAGTAGCGCATCTGCCGCTCATCATCCGCACCTACACACTGACCTACAATAGTAATCATGGCCATACCGAGGGCACTGCCCGGAATAACCGCTACGCTGGCAATGGTATTTGCCATAGCGTTAGCTGCAATGGCCGTGGTACCAAAGCTTGCCGTAATTCCCTGCACCATCAGCTTGCCAATCTGGAACACACTGTTTTCCAAACCGTTTGGTACACCGATGGCAAGAATTCTCTTGATAATCTTCCAATCAAAGCCCAAACGGAAGTGAGGGTCAATGTGGATTAAGTTGGTTGGCTTACGGATTAAGAGCATAATCACAATGGCCGCCACGATACGGGAAATCAGGGTTGCCAAGGCAACACCTTCTACACTCATGTTCATAACAAACAGAAAAAAGGCATTTCCGCAGATGTTGATGGCATTCATCACTAAAGAAACCTTCATGGAAATCTTAGAATTACCCATGGCACGGAACAAGGCCGCACCGGCATTATAAAGTGCCAGAAACGGAAAAGATGCTGCCGATATGTAAAAATAAGTACGGGCATATCCCATAACATCCGCTTCCACTGTGCCGTAAATCAGCTGAAGAATCTGCTTGTTAAAAATCAAGGCAATCGCCATAATAAACAATGCCATACTTCCCATGGCAACCACTAACTGATTCGCCGCGCGGCAGGCCTTTTTTACATCCTTATGTCCGATAAACTGGGATGCCACCACGGCACCGCCGGTAGCAAGCGCACTGAACAAACCAATCATCAGCACCGCAATGGAATCTACAATGGAAACGCCGGACATGGCCGCCTCGCCTCTGGTGGCAATCATCATGGTATCTGCCATGCCAACCGTCATGGCAAGGGTTTGCTCTATAATCAGTGGTACAATTAACTTTTTTAAATCTTTTCCGGAAAATAAGGTTCCGACCTGTTCTTTTGCTTTCATAGCTAACGCCTTTCTCGTCTGTTTACTTCTGTCTTTTTATTCCATTATTCTGCTATGTATCTTCCCGCAGGGTATCCTTTATCATCAACACCGTGCTGACTGCCATAATAAGTAAGCCTACATAAAACTGTACTCCCGGACGCTCTCCCAAAAGTAACATACTAAATGCTACACCAAGGAATGGTGCCACGGAATAAAAAGCACTGGTCTTTGCAGATCCAAGACTGCTCTGTGCCCGTATGTAAAAGCTAATACTAAGTCCATAAGCTACAAACCCCAACAGTAATACCGGAAGCATCCATTTTACTGCCGGAAGCTTTTCGCCTATGATAAATGCAACAATCAGACTGCCCAAACCGGAAAAGCACCCCTTAATTACCACGATTTCCACAGCACTTTTGTGGCTGATTTTATTGGTACAGTTGTTTTCCATTCCCCAACATATGCTGGCAGCAAGTACAAATAACGAGCCTTCATTGAACACAAACGCCCCTGCGCCTTCAAAACTTAATATGACACTAGCCGCTACCACCAAAGCTATGGCGCCCCATAACAACCTGGAAATTTTTTCTTTAAAAATGAACAATGCAATCAGGGAAGTAGCCACAATTTCAAAATTATTAAGCAGGGAAACATTGGCAGAATTCGTTCTCGCAATTCCCATCATCAAAAAAATCGGTGCCAAAATATCAAGCACAACCATGCCTATTGTATATGGTAATTCCTTCTTTGTCAGGCGTTCCTGTTTTTGTGCTTTACCGGAAGCCCTCTGAAATAGACCGACTCCAAGCAAGCCAATCCCTGCTCCTAAAAACAAAAAGGCAGCCATCATCGTGGTTCCCACATGTTCCAATAAAAGTTTTGATAACGGTACATTTATGGCATATAACGCTGCCGCCAGAATGGCAAAAAAAGTTGCCGGTTGCTTTTTCTTCTGCGTCATTTTTCTTAAATCCTCTCAGATAAACTTTAACGTACAACTTTTAAGTATACCACTTCCTCCCTGTCTGTGAAAGCCCTAAATTTAAAAATAATAGTCCTGAAAAGAAAAACTACGCAGCGGTGCCAGCCACTGCGTAGCTTTATATGATATCCAAATTGGAGGGTACTTACTTAACTGTTACTTCCTTACCGTCTACAATCAACTTAATATTGCTGAAGGTTACATCCGCATTTCTTGCAGCGAACATACCTACGTAAACGTAATCTGCATCAAAGTTGGTAAGCTTAAAGTCAAATCCGCCGGAAACGGTTTCCTCATTTCCAATCTTGGTGGAATAGCCGTCCGCTGTGCCGGACAGAACCAAGGTTACGGTTTCTCCCGCTGTATATTCCCTGGACAGCTTACCGCCACTGGTAAGAACACCGTCCTTACGGGCGTAACCGTTCCAGCCGCCGTCTGCCACCTTAAAGAATGCTGCATTGACACTATCGCCATTGGAGTCCTTGGAATTTGTATCAATATACATCGCATCTCTTACCATCAGACCGAATGCCACCTGATTATTCATATCAAATGCATTGATAGTCATATCTGCAGTTAAAGTGAAGCTTGCGTCTGCAGGGAGCTTATAATAGTACATTGCAATGCCATCTGTGGAAGAAGAAATCTTACCCTTGTTGTTCATCACAGCAATGTGCATATTTCCGTTCGCATCACTTTCCAGAATCTGATTCTTGGTGCTTGGTGTACCACCCACATCACCGAATACCGTTCCTTTAAAGATACCGTAGTCTGCCCAGATTTCACTCTGTGCCAGTGCACTGCTGTCATAAGTAGGTTCAACATAATCCGGATTGGATACCAGATGGTCTGCCTTTGCAGGAGCTGCATCCACGTTCTTTACATACTCGGAGATTCCGCTAAGGTTCATTGCCTTTACTGCCTTTGCCAGAAGGTAAGCATTGTACTTAGCCCCCCAGATGTTGGTGTGGGTGTTATCCACGCTGCCAGGCTTAGAAGAAAGCCATGCATGTAAGTTCAGGGTTTCGTCTGCACCGAGGGAATCATAAACTTCCTTGGTAAGAGCAGTCATGTTAACAACTGCTGTGTTGGTGTCCTGGCCAAGTTTGATGATTGCTGCGGCATAGTCGCCACCTTCGAACTGACCACTGGTTGTTGTGATATGCAGTTCGGAATTCTTCCATTCGCCGGTTGCGGAACGTCTTACAATTGGTGTACAAAGAATAACGGTTACGCCCTTATCCTTTGCAATCTTTACATAGTTTTCATACAGGTTGTTTGCAAAGCTGCCTGCTGTCTTGTAGTCACCGTTTGGATTGGTGTATCTTGCTTCTTCTGCCTTTTCGTCGTTATGACCGAAACCGATAATAAGCACATCACCCTTCTGCATACCATCAATTAAGGTCTTATAATTTGCTTCTGCAAGGAAGCTTAAGGAGCTTCTGCCGGACAGCGCCAGATTCTGAACCTCAAACTTGTTTGCATCAAAATATTCCAGTAACTGTGTGCCGTAACCATAACGAGGATAGAAATAACCATCGTTAAAGCCACATACGGTGGAGTCACCGATTACCCACATCGTGGACTTGGTATACGCACCACTCATCTTTGCTGCCTCCAGTGCAATTTCGTCAATTACAGTCTGACCAACACCTGTCCAGTATGCACTGTCTTCTGTGAACAGACCTTCTGCGTTTGCAGAATAAGCATTAAACTTGCTGCTGCCGTTTACGGAGAATTCATTGGTTCCGTTTGGATTTTCACCGATTACCTGACTTGGTGCCTGTACTGCATATGCCAAGTTGCAATCAAGTGCCTGAAGTGCCTTTGCAATGTAGGCTGCACTTACAAAACCGCCCAGCTTACTGCTGTGTGTGTTGTCACCGGTGCAAAGAGCCTGCTTAGCAAGAGGAGAAGCATTGCCGTTGGCATTTGCATCTGCCTTGTAAGCTGCTTCATACATATCTTTTGTTAATGCTGTCGCGTCAATAAGAAGAACGCCTTCTTCTGCTGCCAGCTGCTGCATTGCAACCACATACGCATTACCGCTGGTTACCTGAGTACCGGTAGTAGCGTCGGTGGAGTCGTGCTTATCCTGAATGAAACCGTCGCTGTCAAAGGACAGTCTGGATACAGGAGTAACAAGTACAGGAATTGCGCCTGCATCTCTTGCTACGTTAATATACTGTAATAAATACCATTTGAAGGTACCGCCGCAATCATAAGAATAGAACGTGTCACCGTACTTGGACTGTAAGGAATCCGGCGTTGTCACTTCCACACCTGCGGTTACCGGATATACGCCGTTAGCGTTCGGAGTTCCGAGCGGAACATATCTGTCTTCCAGGTAACCGGAACCATTGGAGCAGTCATTGTGACCAAACTGGATGAACAGATAGTCACCTTCCTTAATGGTTTCCGCAATCTTGTCTAAAGAGCCTTCATTGATGAAGTTTCTTGTACTTCTGCCGCCGTTTGCATAGTTCACAACGGTTACTAAATCACTGTTGAAGAATGCCTGGAAATATTCGCCCCAGGAACCTTCGGTGGAATTGTTGGACTGGTTCATACCCTTACCGGAGTAATCCTTTACGGTGGAGTCACCGGCTAAGTATACGTTAATGCCGTTACCAAGCACTGCTTCTGCCTTGGAAGCATCCGGATTGTCATAGCCTTCCCGAACCTTTTCCTCTACGGTGTAGTTAGCTGCTTCGCCTTCTACATTATTGATGTTCATAGGAATAACAACAACACGGATCTTTGCGCCGATATCTTCAGCAGTAATCTGATAAGTATCATCCACCACTGCAGAGGAAAGCTTAACTAAGGTTTCTTCACTGCCTGTTACTCTGTACCACTTAATGATGGAACAGTCGTTAGCATCGTTTGCTTCTCCTAAGGAATAAGCTACAGTTAAGGTGTGACCCGGCTTTGGTGCGTTAATATCGCCGTTGTCCACAATGTAAGGAGCAGTTGCAAACTTCACTTTGTTATCTGCCGCTACCGCATAGTTTGGAGTAAAACCTAACCATGCAGCATAATCGAAGGAAAGCGGACCTTCTGCCACCGTACCTGCCACTCTGCCGGTAAGGTCAGAGGACATACCGGATAATTCCATCGTATCGTATTCTGCAAAGTTTGCATTTTCCGGAGCATTGCCGCTCATCTGGGTCCAGCCTTCTTTACTGATTAAATCAAGGCTTGCCAGCTTAGTATTTTCAAAGCGTACCTTTGCATCTGCACCCCAAGGTCTGCCGAAATGGTAACCCGGTGTTGCAGGAAGATTATCTGCTGTCACTACACAGTTACGGAATAAGTAACCGTTTTCTGTTCCGCTGGTGGAAGAATCGGTTCTTGCTGCAGTAATATAACCTGCCACTCCGCCGGTGCTGTAGCCGTACAGACTGATTTCACAAGCATCAAATACCACATCGCCGGAACCGAAGATAAAGTCGGTGTTACCTTCGATGTAGCAATTCTTAAAGTAAGCATCACATGCAGTATACAACGTATCCTGGCTGCTTAAGAAGGAACAGTTTTTAAATTCTGCCTGATCTGCTGCCACATAAAGAGCCACACCGCGTTCGGTGGCTGCCTTGGAAGTTACATCAGCACCGTACTTACGGTCAAAGTTGATGGTATCTGCCTCTACGCCATCTTCGATTTCTTCATCGGTGATGTAGCGGTTGAGGGAGTTTTCAAATACAATGTTTTCTGCACGGAATGCGGTAGCTGTCTTGTTTACCTTAACTGCATAGCCCCAGTTTGCAGGACCGTTCTTTGCATACTTGTCATATGCGCATTCCGCATCATAATAACCGTTCTTGTCAGCACTGTAGTATTTATAACCGATACCGTAGTACCAGGTAAGAAGGACTTCCTCCTCACTCTCATTTACTAAAGTGATATATGGAGTATCAATCGTAACCTGCTCTCTGTAAGTACCCGGAGCAATGGAAATAACAATTCTATCAGCCTCGCTGGTTGGATTCATAGCCGCTGCCGCTGCTACTGCCTCACCAACGGTTGCATAGTTGTTATCCTTGCCGGCATAGCCAACATAAATCTTATCCACTCTTGTTAATGCAGCTACCGTTTTATCCACAGGAACTGCCATAACATCCTTAGACACTGCCTTGCCCTCTACTACAATGTGAGTAGAAGTGGTATATACGTCAGAAGCGATAACCACACTGTATGCACCGTCTCTCAGAGCTACGGAATAACCGTCTGCAGATAAAGTACCTGCATATTCATACGCATCTTCTTCATTTGCAAACTTAATGGCAGTTACATCCTTTGCCTCACAGCCGAGGAAACCACCGGTTATATCATATACTGCCTTTGTTGCCACCTGAATATTCTCATTCTTTGCCTGATTGTCCTGAATGGTTACAGAACTTACGATTTCATAATCGTTTACACCGGAAAGTACCAGGGTATATTCTACGTCAGGCTCTAAGGATGCGGTAAAGGTAAGGTCCGCATTGATGGTAAGGTCTACATCATTATAGGTAGAATCCGCAGGAGCCATCAGCTTAACCGCCAGCTTGCTTGCATCATAATCGGCCGCAAAACCGGTAATCTTACCGGTGTAAGCATAAATAGACTTCGCTTCTACTACAAGAGTTGTGCTTATCTGACCGTTTGCCACATCTGCATCTGCTACGGTAACAAATTTGCTGTCATTAGTAAAACCAACACCATTAAGACCGGATAATACCGCGGTATATTCAAAGCCCGGGGCAAGAACTGCTGCGAAGCTTCCGTTTGCTGTATCTACTTCAGTTACAGCATTTGTTGTGTTGTTCACAAACTTAAGTGTTGTACCTGCTATATCAAATCCTGCGTTATCAATGTATCCGGTTACTGTGACGCCCGGAATTCTTACAACACGGTTATAACCAGGCTTTGCACCGGTACCGGTCCAAATCTTATAGGTACCACTGTACTGTGCTACAAATACATGCCGGGAGAAAATCTTCTGTCCGTATGCATGTTCTTCTAACTGTGTGCCGCCTTCACCCATGTACTGGAAATAAAGCACGTCATCTGCCGCATTGTGGGCACCCATGTAAACTAAAATTTTGTCACCGGCCTTTACATTAGCCAGAGTCATGTATCTTCTGTTGTCACCGCCGGTACCGTTACAATAGTACATACCGTCTGCGGTATAACCGTCCTCATGGGCGGTCTGTGCAAGACCATTAGAACCATAGTTCTTTACGGAAGTACCGGAGAATAAACGGTCTTTTGCCTTGTAGCTTAATGTCAGGTCACCGAAGGTAACTTCACCGTCATTGGAGAAAGTACCACCCTCTGCTAAATCTGCATAAGCATCCCAATCCGCTGCTGTAATGTTGTTCTTATACAGAGCGTCGGTTTCCTGCACGCCACCAAAGTCCCAAACATCAATGTTGCGCTTTTCCACAGTGATAGGCGCCGGTGTCGGGAACGGAGTTGCCGTTGCTTTTGGTTCCTCTGTTGGTACAGGAGTTTCTGTCGGAGCTGTCGTTGCCGTCGGATCTGCCGGTTGCTCCAAGCCTTGTGTCGGAGCCGGCGTAGCTTCTGCGTCTGTGCCACCGTTACAACCTGCCATCAGGCCTGCAAACATGGTCACAGCCAGAAGCATCGCCAGTCTCTTGGATAATTTTTTCATCATTTGCCCTCCTTATAATCGAAGCCATTTTTAGCATTATGCAGCATGACCAAATTTCCCTTTGATTTTTGTGCAAAACGCATAAAAAATTGACCTCTAGCTGTTTCAAAGTATACACTATGACACAGTGTCAAGGTCAATAAGTTCCAAGAAACTTTCTTAAATTTTCGTAGAATCATTCTGTTGGTTCTTCCTTTGCAAACGGTATGCTGATTAAAACATACTGCGCCTCCATTTCTTCCTCCAGAGACATAGAAATCTTAATACCGATTACATCTCCGTCCATAACATATCCGTTTTCCTTTATATATTGCAGCACATCATAAAAAATTTCGTGGAATAAACGGGTCTTTTCTTCCTGCCCGCTTTCCGAAAAATTCAGAGGAAGCTTTACAATCTTCATAATACTTGGCTTTTTTTCGTATACTCCCGTATATTCGTTCAACTTTAAGCCAAACCGTTCCATATGGACGTCTTTAACCGCAATACCTTCATTGCAGTTAAAAATACCCTGTTCGATTTCGCCCTTCTTAAAAATATAGATATAACGCAGCTCCGTGGCATTATAGAAGTATTCCTGGATAGTATCCAGGCGCTCATCCTCCTTTAACAACTCTCCGTTTTCGCTGTACAGTACATAATTCATCGGTACGCAGTCTCTTTGATAAAACCCGTCCTGTACCGCTTCAATTTTTTTCATCAAAGCAAGGTCGTCCTTTAGCATATGCCGGAGTCCGGAAAGCAACTCCAATTCCTTATCCATGGCCGCCAGACGTTCCTCATACAGCTCTATTTTTTCATGATAACTGCCTTTAAAAATCTTAGCAATTTCCGCATGGCTAAAGCCCAGTTTCCGGTAATTATTAATAATAATCATTTTGGTCACATCTCCGGCCCCGTACACCCGGTATCCGTTGGCATCCATACGGTCCGGTGATAAATATCCCATGCCCTCATAACGGCGGACGGTGTTAGAGGATATATCTAAAATTTTGGACAAATCGCTGACTTTATAGTTCATGCAGTTTCTCCTTTTCTGTCTTGTAGTTCATTTAGTAGCTTACTCTTTTATTGTAAATGATTTTATCGGAAAGGGCAAGAAAATTCCGTCTATAGACAAGTTTAGAAAAACGTGGTAGAATGTACAAAAATCATTTCAGAAAGGTTGAAACAAATTATGGCAAATCCTATTGTTACCATTCAGATGGAAAATAATGATGTGATTAAGGTGGAGCTTTATCCTGAAATCGCACCAAACACTGTAAACAACTTTATTTCTTTAGTAAAAAAGGGCTTCTATGACGGTCTCATCTTCCACAGAGTTATTGAAGGCTTCATGATTCAGGGCGGTTGTCCGCAAGGTACCGGCACAGGTAATCCTGGTTACTCCATTCCTGGTGAATTTACCTGGAACGGTTTTAAGAACGACTTAATGCACACCCCAGGCGTTATCTCCATGGCAAGAGCGCAGCATCCGGATTCCGCAGGCTCCCAGTTCTTTATCATGCATCAGACATCCCCTCACCTTGACGGGCAGTACGCTGCATTCGGCAAGGTTACCGAGGGTATGGACGTAGTAAACAAGATTGCTACCGTAAATGTAGACTGGTCCGACCGTCCGTTAGAAACCCAGCGCATGGCTAAGGTTACCGTAGATACTTTCGGTGTAGAGTATCCGGAACCAAAGACACTGGACAGATAATTTTATATAATTTCTTCCGACACGCTCTGTTGTATAACAGGGCGTGTTTTTGGTATACTCTGCCTCCACTGTCAATGTCTGGCGTCACTGCCAGCAGGTTCCATTGATTTATGCATGTTTTGTGTGATATCCTCTCCTTGTCACAAAAGATGTGATAAAACAAAAGAAAGGAGAGGTACAGATGAACAATATTTGCAATTACCTTTTACAGTTCCTTGGCGGATGCAATTTATCTTCTCTGTTCAGCGGTTTCTGCGGTACAGGTAACAGCTGCGGTTTCGGCAACATTTTCGGCGGCAACTGCCAGTAAGTCAGAGAAAATAACTTAATATACAAAAGAAACATTTAAACCACAAAACCTCCGGAACGCCTGCATACTGCAGGGGGGCCGGAGGGTTTTAGTTTCGTTTTAAATGTATATACTTATTTTCCTATCGCAATTAGTCTTTTTATAGAATCTGCCATAAATTCTCTTTCCGTTTGGAATAATCCTTTCTTTATTTCATAGAACAATCTATCATATGTACTTTCTCCGTCCATTTTCTGCAAAATAAACATTATCTTCTGCGGTCTGGAACAATACTCTGTAATAGGATTATTCAATAACGTTGTAGGAATCGGATATTTAGATGTATCTACCTGGTTGGTTCCTTTTATGGTTATCCGGGAATCATATCCCATTATTCCTACCGCATTACCTGTTGCCATTTCAAAATCATTGTCACGGGTTATGAGGTCCTTTTCTCCTATTCTATAGCATTTACTATTGCGTAAATCCAAAACCTGTTCCATAATTGCCACTTTAGAATACATTGTATTTGCATCTCTTCTTGGAGTACAATCATTTCTGGTAATCGTTTCTTCCATGCAAGCTTTGTAAAATAGGTTTGCACTCAAGGTTTCGCTTTTTATTCCTGCCAAATGCATAAAATTGTTTTTACCAAATCTGACCTCATAATAATCGTATATATCCGACTTTTTCTCTCTAAAAATAAACAGTAACGTAGTATCTGCATATTCTGAATACAATTTTGCACTTTTACACAATATATTTAATAATTCTTCCGGGCTCAATCCCCTTGTGTTCTGTACATTATACGGCATGCTTCTCCTAAACGTAAAAGAGAAACCTTTGCATGAAAGGTTTCTCTGTGTTTTCTAATAACTGGTTTCGTTATGGTGCTTTGCCACCAATTCACAGGCTTTTCACCTGCCCGGCTTGATTATCCTCTATGCTAAAGAGTAAATGCAAAGTTTTTACGTTGCCAGTGCAACGGAAGCAAACACCTTATGCTTCGTGTCCTGTTGCCAGGAAGAGATTTCTCTCTTGGTACTTATAGTATACTCTAAACAAAGAAAAATATCAACTTCTTTTTTGAATTTTAGTTTTGTCTCTTCTTTAACTACAGTTCCAAAACAATCGTAAACGGTCCGTCGTTCTCCAGCGCCACCTTCATATCCGCGCCAAATTCTCCGGTTTCCACAACATCCACCTGCTTTTTACATTCCGCAATAATGTACTCATACAGTTCATTGGCCAGCTCCGGCTTTCCTGCGTTAATAAAGGACGGGCGGTTGCCATGGCTGCAATCCGCATACAACGTAAACTGGGAAACCAGTAACAATTCACCGTTTACGTCCTTTAAGGATAAGTTGGTCTTGCCGTTTTCATCCTGGAAAATGCGCAGTCCCAGCAATTTTTTAATATATTTATCCGCAATTTCTCTGGTATCTTCGTTGGACACGCCAATGAACACCAGAAATCCTTTATTGATTGCGCCAATGACGTTGCCGTCTACGGTAACACTGGCGTGGTTTACTCTTTGCACTACAAATTTCATCGTCTTGATTCTCCTTATTTTTTCATCAATTATTTCGTATTGCCGGTTTCTTGTCTATCAGTATATCAGTTTTCCCTTTTCTAATCAATTTCTAATTTGCCTTTTATGATTCTTATTTTTCTTTGTGCTATACTAGGGGCATGGAAAGAAATTACATATTCAGAAAGGATAAAATTATGGGAGAGTATCGTTGTGAAGGAATCGGCAATATCAATGGGGGAACCTATGACAGATTACATGTAGAGGGTGTTTTTAGTGCCAAAGGTCCGGTCAAGGCAAACCAGATTAGCGGTGAAGGAGTCATGAAGTTTTCAACTCTTTCCGCAGAAACACTTACCCTGGAAGGAGTTACTAAGGTAGACGGTCTGTTAGAAGCAGGCACCTGTAATTCCGAAGGTGTATTAAAGGCCGGTGCCATTATGGTGTCCGGAAGCCTGTATTCCGACGGTGTTGTAAATACATCTATGTTACAAGCAGACAATGCCACCCTGCTTCACAACAGTAAAAAGGAATCTCCACGTCCCTTTGCCCGGGTACGTTCTATCTTTTCCGGCAGGGACATCCGGGATGAAAAGAATGCAAGAATCCGTGAAATTGAAGCAAACAAGCTGGTCATCGAGGATTATTCCGTGCAGAAAATTACCGGCAAGGATGTTGTCATCGGCAGAGGCTGTTTTGTAGATAAGGTAATTGCCACTACAAAGCTGCGAATCCACAAAACCGCACAGGTAAAGGATTTCATCGGCTCTGTTATGCCGGAGTATTTTGAATAAATTTGCTTCCTTTTTTGTTTTTCTCAATAAAGGGTGTAGCAGGAAATTTTCTTGTTGCACAACAACACCCGCCGGGCGGTTCGTCCCCTCCGGCGGGTGTTGTTTTTATTCCGTATAATACTGTGCCTGGGCATTCCACAGCTCATAGTACTTACCCTTTTCATTCTGTAACAGTTCTTCGTGGGTTCCAACCTGTACAATTTCGCCCTTGTCAAATACCGCAATCTTATCACAGAAACGGCAGGAAGATAAGCGGTGGCTGATATAAATGGCGGTTTTATCTCCTACAATTTCATCAAACTTTGCATAAATTTCTGCTTCCGCAATCGGATCCAGGGCCGCTGTCGGCTCATCCAGAATGATAAACGGAGCATCTTTGTAAAGCGCTCTTGCCAAAGCAATCTTCTGTGCTTCCCCACCGGAAATATTCACGCCGTCTTCATCAAAGTTTTTGTAAAGCGGAGTTTCCAGTTTTTTTGGCATTTCGGCATACCGAGCTCCGAATCCTACTTCTTCCAATAATCGTTCTGCTTTTTCAGCATCCCAGTTTTCTGCAGATGCCACATTGTTACCAAGAGGCATGGCAAGCAAATGATAATCCTGAAATACAACCGAAAAGATATCCAGATACTGGCGGTAATCGTACTTGCGGATGTTGAAATCATTCATTTTAATCTCGCCTTCGGTCGGGTCATACAAACGGCATAACAGCTTGATAAACGTTGTTTTTCCGCTGCCGTTCATTCCAACTACCGCAAGGCGTTCCCCTACCTTCAGTTTCAGATTGATATTTTTCAGGGCAAGCTGCTCGGTTCCCGGATACTGAAAGCTTACGTTCTTAAATTCCACATCATACTGCTTATCACTCCGTTTTTCTACAGCAAGGCTTCCCTGATACATATCATTTTTGATATCAAAATAATCCAGGTACACCTGAAGGAATTTTTCATTTGCACCAATTTCATGGAAACAGTAGAACAAATTTCCCACACTTGCTGTAACCTTCGAAAGATACCCCACATACTTAATGACACCGCCAATCGGAAATGTCCCAAGCACACAGTAAAAGCAGATAATCAGATATGACACCAGTTCTGACATACGTTGAAAGAAAATTACCGGCAACGAATACTTAAAACTAAGGGAATGAACCTTTGTAAATACCTCCCGATGGCGTTTTTCCATCTTTTTGTTCAGCTTATCCATCAGCAACTGTTGACGGTAAATGCGGTTATCCATGCCGCTTCTGCTGTAACCCCGACCCAAGCGGTTTTCCTCTAACATCAGTTTTCCGACTTCATTCCAGGCAACTGACGTTTTCCCTGAATGTACCGATTGAAAATAGATATTCAATGCCACCATGGCAACCAGCAACACCAGTAAAACCACACCCAACCATTGAAATCCGGCAGCACCAATCAGTGTCACCATTTCCGTAAAAAGTACCAATGCGAACACCAGATTGATGGCACAGTCAAACAGCCACCCCACATTCAAACGCATGCTCACAACACCATAGTTATTGATATACGCATTTTCCTTAATGTTACGTCTGTGCTGACGGATGTCCGGATTTTCCAGTTTGTCATAATCCAGAGACAGCGTTTTGCGGTTAAATGCAGCCGCTTCGTTATTATTTAAAATTTCCAACTGAGTATTTACACTTTTGGTCAGTGCTGCACCAATGACATGGATAAACAGGTTTCCAAAGATTGTAACAAGTACCATCTTGTAAATTGCCGGCCGGTCACTTGCTTCATACAATAGTGTTACAATTTCTGCCGACATCCAAAGATTGAAATAAGGAGACAAATTCTTGAATATCGTCTGCAATAAAAGCAGCGGAAAATAGTTCGGATTATATGCTGCGTAAACACGCAGTGCTTTTCTTGTCGTACTGAATTTACGCATTTACCTCGCCCTCCTTGTAATATTTGCTCTGCAC
>JAGAQI010000036.1 GCA_017622795.1 Lachnospiraceae bacterium | reverse complement strand
TTGAGTGTGATTCTCATTACTTGACTTGCCATAAAAAAAGTCGCCTCCTTATTCGCACTTAAATTTCAGTACGACAAGCGGTGACTGTACACTCATCCGTGTGTTTCGCGCTCATCGGAAAGAGAAAGGGGCGCACAGTTATCCCCTATGTTCAGCCTCCCGAAAGCTGATTTACACGTCTTTCTGCCCGTGGCAGAATATTTTGTTCTGTACAGTGACTTGTCGCCAGGTATTATAACTTGACATTTGCTCCACGGAAAACCCACACGATAGTGCTGTGTGGCAACCTCACGCTTCATCGCTATCAACTCACAACGTAAGTCATTGTACACTATTTGGCAAGATTTTTCAAGTATTTTTTTATTGGTTTCCATATTTTTTTCATTTTCGTGAAATTCGTGAGGAAGCAGCAAAATTATGCTCCTGCCTTTGTGCATGTTGCACAATTTATGGACATGTAGACAGGATTCATGATTTATACACCAAACATTTTCAATTCTTTAATTATATGATATAATTTTTTTATTAAACTTGAGATAATGGAGGTGGCGCAATGGACGATTATATCAAATTGAACTTTTGTTATGAGAAAGGAACAAAAGAATATTTCCAGGCCAGTTTATGTAAAGACGGTGTTCTGGGCGGATGTATTATTATAGGCGCAGATGTAATGACATATCGTTCCGAAAAAATAACAATATCGGATAAGTATAAAAATTTAGAAATGAGATACAAAGACATAATTACTGTGAATGCAGCAGAATCATTACTTTGGTCTACCATTACCTTACAAATGAAAAGTGGTGAAGAATATAAATTCATTGTGCACGATATGGAAGAATTTATTAATGTACTACGTAAAAAGGGCGTAAATATATAAATTTGAAGTTGTAGCGTTGATGAGTTTGGCAATTGCCCCCCAGAAGTGAAAATATTACTTTTGATTGGATAAAACCAACTTTTCAAAAAAACTTCAGGATTAGTTGGCCGAGAAATTTTCTAAAAAACCAACTAAAGTTAAGATTTAAACAAAAAGTTGGTTTTTAATTTTTATAAAAATCCAACGATGTGCAAGAAATCAACAAATAGTTGGATATGCCTTACCACGAGGGAACCAATGAATCACGCAAAATACCAGAAACGTTGGTTTTACCAAAGGTAAAGCAGACCAACGGGCGTTAAATAATGCTTATTTAGTTGGTTTTGCAACTTTCCAACAATCCAACAAAATACACATTTTACTTAATCTGTTGGATTTTGCTCCAGGTTCGAAAAATGCCGCGCATTTTTTCGAACTAACGTTGCTAACCACCCAACGGCGATTGCATCGTCAACTTCCAATTTAAATGTATGCGCAACATAATATTTCTGTAAAAAAGCTAAAGGAAGGTAGTAAAATGAAATACATAGAAGAAAACGAAAAAATATGGGATGAGCGCTCCAAAAATAACGACACGTGGTCCATCCCTGTAACAAGTGAACAAATCAAGCTTGCCCGGGAAGGCCGTTGGAGCATTGTGCTGACTCCTGCAAAGCCTGTTCCGGCCAATTGGTTTCCTGACAATCTAAACAGCAAAAAGATTTTGTGTCTGGCGAGCGGTGGCGGACAGCAGGGTCCTATATTAGCAGCAACCGGCGCAGATGTTACTGTATTGGATAACAGTACAAAGCAATTAGAAAAAGATAAATTTGTAGCCCAAAGGGATAATCTGAAAATCAAAACCGTTCAAGGAAATATGCAGGACTTATCTATGTTTGAGGACGAATACTTTGATTGTATCATCCATCCCTGGTCAAACGGGTACATTGATAATGTACGGCCTGTGTGGAAAGAATGTGCAAGAGTACTAAAGAAGAACGGTCTTTTGTTGGCAGGATTCGGAAATCCGATAGAATATATTTTTGATGTCGGAAAATTAGAGCAAGGAATTCTTGCTGTGACAAATACAATTCCATACGCCGATATTGACCACATGGACGACCCGGAAACACGAAAAGCGGTCGAAAGCGGCGGTTATCTCTGGAGCCATACCTTAGAGGATCAAATTCAAGGCCAGATAGATGCCGGGTTTGCTATCATTGGTTTTTATGAAGATATCGGTGGTACTGCATTGGATAACTTCATCAGCTCGTCTATTGCCACAAAAGCTTTCAAATTATAACTGTTTTGCGGATATAAGCTTACCTATAATATAAAAGGAGTCACACAATGTTATCCTTTGAAAAACTTCTCTCAAAAGAACCTAAAGAAATAAAAAACGGTATTTACTATTTTGATTCCCACAACCACGGAGATTGTTTTGACAAAGAAGATGCCTTGGAATGGGACAACGGTCGTTTGAAAAGCAGTTGGAAAAATTCGAAGTTTCTTGATACTCCAGTGACCGCGAAACTGATTGATACAATTATTGCTAAACAAGATGCAATCATTGATTTGGCATGCGGCCCGGGCATGGGACTGATTCCATCCATAAAACAGCTTGCCCCGGCACTTCCCTGCACAGCAACCGATGCAAATGCCATGGTATTGGAACATTGGAAAAGCTGGCTTGACATAAACCAGCCCAGCTCCGGAATCGGATTTGCACAGTTTTCGATACTGGATATGCCGTTTCATGACAACTCTATACCAGCCTTTACAAGTTATATCGGTTTATCCTCTACCAGAGGAGGTCAGGCAGACTATGACGCAGCGGTAAAAGAAGTATATCGGTGTCTTGCACCGGGCGGATACTTATATACCATTGAGAGCGAATGGATGGATATCCCCTCCATTTTACAAGTGTTTAAAAAAATGAATTGGCAGCCTTGGAATATTTTCACAGAAAAGCAAACCAGCTGGCATGACTGTTTTCTCACAGCCGGATTTGAAATAGTCAGCGAAGCAGTATCCGACTGCAGATATTTTACCGCCGACGATAACGAACTGGGCGAAGCATCCTGCAAGCTCCAAATACCGGTGGGTGTTAAGGAAACAGCCTTTGTACTGAGAAAGAAATAATTGAATGGAGTTAAACTATGACAATTAAAAGAATAACAAACACCACCGAAAAACAAACCATCACCCGCTTCATCCTCGAAGCCCTGCCCGACTGGTTCGGTATCCCGGAGGCAAGGGAAGAATACATTGACGGCAGCAAAGATAACATTTTCTTCTGTGCATACGATGAGGATAAACCTGTCGGCTTTCTATATATAAAAGAAACCGGAAAAGACACCGCAGAGCTTGCCGTCATGGGCGTGCTGAAAGAATACCACCGCCACGGCATCGGCAGAGCACTCTTTGAACACGCAAAGAACGCTACCAAAGAAGCGGGATACTCCTTCTTGCAGGTAAAGACCGTACAAATGGGCAGATATGAAGACTACGATAACACCAACAAGTTTTATCTCTCCCTCGGCTTCAAAGAATTTGAAGTCTTTCCAACCCTTTGGGATGAATGGAACCCTTGCCAGGTGTATGTGATGTCACTATAGTCTTTTTGAAGTCTATGGCATTTGCAACTTTCATACGCCTTTCCACCAATTTCCCACACCGACGTTCCGTGCTTTCCCGGTGGCTCCGATCCAGCCTTTTGTGGTGATGTGGCTGCGTTTGGTGTTTTGGCAAACTGTTTGAGCGGACGGGTGGTTGGCACTGTGTTTCGCATTTGGATTGTTCAAAAAGTGCGCAGCACTTTTTAAGAAAAGTTTTCAGGGTATGTGGACACTTCATGTGTCTGACATACCCTGAACTTTTCTTAGAAGTTACATCCGCAGGATGTTTTGAACAAGCCAAATCTCAATACACCACAACACCTCCCCCGCTCCGCGAGTTTTTGCAAAACACCAATAAGCAGACACACGGCCTCGCCGCAAAAGACTGACTCGGCAAGCCCCCGTGGAAAGCAGCGGAGTCGGCAGGGGAATTCGGTGGGAAGGCAATATAAAAGGAAGGGCAAGCCCGCATGGGCTGCCCTTCAAAAAAACTAACGCTATTCTTAACCTAACGCCACCGGCGCGCTCTGTTTATCTGTCTTCCAACCTCACATACTCCCGTGGCTCCTGCACGCAGGTGTAACCCGGACGTATAATCTTATCCTGGCTGATGAGTTCTTCCATACGGTGCGCACTCCAGCCGACGATTCTTGCCATAGCAAAGAGTGGTGTGTATAACTCGTGCGGCAGGTCTAACATGCTGTAAACAAAACCGCTGTAGAAGTCGATGTTGGCACTAACACCCTTGTAGATTTTACGCTCTCTTGCAATTACTTCCGGCGCCATCTTTTCTACCATAGTGTAAAGCTTGTAATCTGCTTCCCTGTCTTTTTCCATGGCAAGCTGCTTTACATACTGCTTGAAGATTTCAGAACGCGGGTCGGAAATGGAATAAACCGCATGACCCATACCATAGATGAGACCCTTCTTATCAAAAGCTTCCTTATGTAATAACTTGAGCAGGTACTCTTCTACCTGTGCCGGGTCAGTTGTATCCTTTACGTTCTTCTTTAAATCCTGGAACATTTCCACTACTTTGATATTGGCACCGCCGTGCTTTGGTCCCTTTAAGGAACCGAGAGCTGCTGCGATTACCGCATAGGTATCCGCTCCGGAGGAGGTTACCACATGAGTGGTGAAGGTGGAGTTGTTACCGCCGCCGTGCTCTGCATGAAGCACCAGGGCCAGATCTAAAATTCTTGCCTCCAATTCCGTATACTTTTTATCGGTACGGAGCATCCGCAGGAAATTCTCTGCGGTGGAAAGCTCCGGCTTCGGATTATGGATGTGAAGACTCTTTCCCAACTCATAATGACGGTATGCCTGATAAGCATACACAGCCAGCATCGGGAACACGCTGATTAACATCAGGCACTGGCGAAGCACATTTTCGATACTGTTGTCGTCCGCCTTTTCGTCATAGCATGCCAGGGTCAATACACTGCGTGCCAAAGTATTCATCATGTCTTTACTCGGTGCCTTCATTACTACGTCACGGACAAAGTTAGTCGGAAGGGTTCTTCCTTTTCCAATCAGTTCCCTGAAATCCGCCAGTTCCTTTTCGTTTGGAAGCTCACCAAACAAAAGAAGATAAGTAGCTTCCTCGAAACCAAACCGTTTTTCGTTTACAAAACCTTTACAGATATCGTTGATATGAATGCCGCGGTACCGTAAAATACCGTCCATCGGACGCTTTTCCCCATCCACGATTTCATAGGATAAAATCTCGGAAATCTGGGTCAGTCCGGCAACAACACCAAGACCGTTGATATCTCGGAGTCCGCGTTTTACATCATACACACTGTAAAGTGCAGGGTCAACCTTACTGTTTGCCTGACACTTTGCCGCCAGTTGTTCCAGTCCTTTTGCCTGTTCTAATTTGCTTTTTCCCATAGGCCTTCCTTTCCGAATTTATTCTTTTACTGCAATAACTTCCATTTCAAATAAGCCGCCCTTTGGCAGTGCACCCGCCTGTACGCAGGAACGAGCCGGCTTGTGCTCGTCAAAATACTTTGCATAGATGGCATTGATTTTTGCAAAGTCATTAATGTC
>JAGAQI010000035.1 GCA_017622795.1 Lachnospiraceae bacterium | reverse complement strand
GTTGGTTGGAACAAATGCTAAAACGGAAGCGGTAAGACCGTTCTTTGTGGAAGTGAAACGGCTGTAACCGATACCGTGGCGGCACTCGTAGGAGTCAAGAGCAGTCTTGGTTGGCTGCCAGCCCGGATTCCAGATGGAATCGCCGTCCTTTATGTAATAGTATTTACCGTTGTTGTCGTAAGGAACGTTGTTGTAACGATAGCGGGTTAAACGAAGGAGCTTAGCGTCCTTGTAAAAGCTGTAACCACCGCAGGTGTTGGAAATTAAAGAGAAGAACTCGTTGGTTCCAAGATAGTTGATCCATGGAAGCGGAGTCTTTGGCGTGGTAATCACGTACTCTTTTGCGGCATCATCAAAATAACCGAATTTCATTGGATTTTTCCTCCCCAATACTTATTTTTGTAAGGGTGCCGATTCACAGCGCACGACCTCACTTTACCATCAGTTTAAACGATTAAGTAAAATAAATCAATAGGAATTTTTAGTTTTAACATACGTTTTTTTTAGTCTTTTTTATAAAAAGTGTGGGAAAGCCTTTAAAATAGGGAACTTAATCGTTTTTTAAATGCGCTGTCATCCGGACTTTTAACTCCGGTGTAATGTTCCAAAGAAAACGGAACGCCAGATAGCTTCCCAGGGAAAACAGGGCCGGTGCCAGCAGGCACAGTGTTTTGATACCGAAAACCGTAAAACTGCTTTGTACCAGACCGAGGGCTTCTTTCGCGGCATCAAAGCCAAACCAGCCGAGCAGTGCCACTCCGGCAGAGGTGCCGATGGCCTGTCCGATGCGGCGCAGCATATTAAAGGTGCCGTAAATAGTGCCTTCGGTACGTTTTTCCGTTAAATATTCGTTGTAGTCGATGGTTTCGCCAAGTAAGCCCCACTGCATCATACCGGACACGCCGGACAGACCGTAGGCAAGGGAATAAAGCAGCACATGGAGCCACAGCGGTACCGGGAACAACAGGTGCATGATAAATAATCCGGCATAAGTGACGATGCCTGCCAACAGGGAAAAACGGATGAAACCGTTTAACCCCATTTTCTTTGTAAATTTTGGTGCTATGAATAAAAAGACCAGGCTGAAAGGCATCAAAATCAGGCTGCCCATACTCATGAGCTTAAGGTTTTGGTACACATCAGAGTACATGTAGGAGCTCATGGTGGAGGTAATGGAAGTGGCAGCACCCTGGCACAGGCCGTGAATGCACATGCACAGGAAGGCGCGGTTTTTCTGTATGACGTGGAAGGCATCCACAAACTTCACCGGCTTAGCGTTGGAGCCCTTGCCCATATTGCGCTCTTCCGTGAAGGCATAGCAGAGGAAACAAGATACAAATCCGATAACAGCACACACCGTAATACTGATGGTGTATCCTGTGGATAATTTATCCTCAAAACCGGCGAGAATCAGTGGGAAAATTACCAAAGGCACAATGCTTCCCAAAATGGAGCCGATGCCCCGGAAGGAGGATAACGATGCCCGCTCTTCGTCGGTTTTTGCCATTGCGGAAAGCAGGGAACCGTATGGTATGTTGTACATGGTATAAACAAATTGGTAAAGCAAATAGGTGGTGAAAATAACGATTAGCCGGGACGCGCCGGTAACATAATTTGGCGCAGTAAAAACAAGAATAGCGGTGACCGCCATCAGAGGGGCAGAACGGAACATCCATGGGCGGAATTTGCCCTTTGGATTTTTGTGGGCGGCAAAACGCTTGTCCATCCACATGCCGAATACAGGGCTGCTTAAGGCATCCCAGATTTTCCAAAGTAAGGTCATAACTGCCAAAATGGCAGTATCAATCATCGGCACGGTAATATAATACCGTGTCAGAAAATTTGTCATGGTAAAAAACGTAACACAACAACCGAAGTCACCCAGGGCATACCCCAATAAATGCCGTGGCTTCAGCGTATTTGCAGACTCTTTGTTCATTTGTAACCCCCAATAAGTATGTAAAATACTATGCTCAGTATAGCGGAAAAGCGGGAGGATTACAATGAAATTTTTTATAAAGCGAAAAGGAGTTATTCCGGAAAAAAAGCAACAAAAAAGGAGCTATCCATCGTTACGAGTAGATAGCTCCCTTTACTTTGTTTCTGTAATTTCCATTGGACTGTACCTCTTGTTTCTTTGTTTTTTGATTAGGTGTTGCTTAAATTAACGTTTCTGGTGGTCTGTACCTTCCTTTCTTAGATTTTTTAAGGCTTTATGTTAACGTCCCATTGGACCGTACCTCCTGTTCTTTCGTCTTGTTTTTCTCTCTTTTTCTCTTCCTTTATCTTGGCTTCATTATAACTGATAAAAATGAGTTTGTCAATAGGTTTTTAGAAAATATTTTAAAAACATTTAAAATATCTGAAAATACATTCTAAAATATTCGAAAAATTAGATAAAATCAGACATTGAGTCGGCAAGTTAGAGATTCTTTTCTTGCAAAAATTCTAAAAAAAGTATAAACTATTTCTAAAGAAATTAAATAATTCTTAAAGTAGAGGAAGAGAGTATGCGAAAGAAAAGACCGGATGGAAGGGTGGTAAAAACCGTTCCGCCAATCCAAAAGATTATGCCGTATATTATGAAAACCCGCACCGATTCCATGAATATGTACGATGATGTTTTTGATTGCGAAGTTTGGGACTCCTATATCAAGGAAAAAGAAGCCGAAGGCATTAAAATGTCTTATATGCACATTTTGATTGCCGGTGTGGTCCGCATGATTGCCCTGCGTCCGCAGTTGAACCGCTTTATCATGAACGGCCGGGTATATACCCGCCACAAAATCTACGTAAGCTTTGTGGTGCATCCGAAGCTCTGCGACGGCGATACCGAAACTACCATCAAGCTGGAGTTTGAGGGTACCGAAACCATTCAGGAAATTGCCGAAACCATCAACCGCAGAGTGAAAGAGGAAACCACGGACCGTCAGGGAGAAAACGGTACCGACAAGCTGGCCAAGGTGTTAACCAACATTCCGGGGCCGGTGATCCGTTTTGCCGTAAATACCCTCATGTGGATGGATCGCCACAACCTGCTTCCGAAGGCAATTATTGATTTAAGTCCGTTCCATACATCGTTTTTTATTACAAATCTGAAGTCCCTGGGTATAAATTATATCTTCCATCATACCTATGAATTTGGCACCACCGGCCTGTTTTTTGCCATCGGTAAGGAGCAGAACCACGTGGATTTGGACAAAGAGGGAAATATCATCAACGAAAAAAGAATGGGCTGGGGCCTAGTTACCGACGAACGTTTCTGCGACGGTTTGTACTTTGCTCTGTCTTTGCGGCAGTTGCGTAAGTTTATGAAGAATCCGAAGCTTTTGGAGGAACCGCTCCCGGCCAAGGTGGAGGATGTAGAGTAAAAATACAAAAGGTATATTCCACGGACATGTTGGAATATACCTTTTTTACTATTACTATTTTGTCGAAACCGCCAGCAGATGCCCGGACAGCCCGATAATTTCTTCGTGGGCATCCAGCATGCGGATGGTTTTCATAAGTACTTTTTTCGTTTCCTTGTTTTCCAACAAAGCGTCAAGATTTGGAGCAAGCCATGCTCCGCCCATGATTCCGTGAACAAAGGTAGAGTTAAAGCCTCCGCAGGATAATTCTTCTCTTAGTGCTTTTGCCGTATGCAGATGAGAAGACCCGATTCCGTTAGCAATTTTCTTTTCCGGATTGATATAGCAGCCGTCTTCCAGTGCCCGTTCTATCATGGATATCACCGCCGGGTCATCTAATTCGCGGCGTTTCTTTCTGTCATCCTCATGGTATACGGCAAGGCGGGAAACCAGGACACTGTAAGGGGTCAAGGCGGCAGAAAATAAGAGACCTTCCTCTTTAAGCAGCCGGTGGCTTTCCTTGATGGCGAGAATCCGTTCCTCATATTCCGTAATAGAATACAGAGGTCCCATCAGTAAAATGGCATCCGCGCTTTTATCCGGGCGTGGGATGGAGCGGGCATCACAGACGGTTGCGGAGTTTAACCGGGTTCCCGGATATTCCGTGGCAAGCTCTTTGCTCATCTCAATGTTAGTTTCGGACAGGTCAAAAAGGTGAACCTTGTAGCCAAGAGAGGCAAGCCACCAGGCGTATTCTCCGTAGGCACCTCCGATGTCGTAAATTACAGCAGGAGGAGCAGGTAGTTTTTCAAGCAGGATTTCTTTGGTACGTTCAAATTCAAGAAGCCCGATTCCCGTTCTCAAGCGGTCCCGTTCAATTCCGGCATTGTATCCTGCCAGTACAGTTGCATCAATGGTTTTCATAAGAATCTCCTTTCAAAAGAAAAATAAAAAACGGCACAAATTGAAGAATTCTTCAACTTGTACCGTCATGATTCAAAAACTTCTAACCCAAGTGTGGATTATTTGGAAATTTGCGTACGACAATACAAGCCCGGTGAAATCTGAGCGATTTCAGCGCACTGCTGGACAGAGATAATGTTGAATATAGAAACATGTGCTGTCATTGTCGTGGTTCCTTTCAAAATTTTTTGCCATTGTACAACGTTTGTTGCGTCTTGTCAACTAATATTTAATAATATAGTAAATCACATACGCCCAGTTAAACATGCCGTGCAGAATTGCCCAGCCGATGGACTGCCACTTAGCGTAGGAAATAATCATGGCAAGGCAGGCACCCATGCTGATCCCTTCCTTTGGACCAATTTGGATATCTCGGTTGATATGTATGATTTTTTCTTTGCGTTCACTTCCATAAATGATATGCTCTACGGAAACATCAAAAATTTCTGCCAGTCGGGTTAAGGTTTCAATGTCCGGCTGGGTCTTACCCTGCTCCCAATTGGAAACCGCCTGACGGGTAACATTTAGCTTTTCTGCCAGTTCATCCTGGGTCATGTCTTTTTCTTTGCGAAGATTTTTAATGGAATCTTTAATTACGTTCATTGTTCTTCTCCTTTTTTCTCCGTGAAATTTTTTTTGACAACGGCAGTTTTGCTGTCTTTGCTGGATTCACTATAACAAAAATGGTCCGCAATGGCAAGCAATGTTTTGTTGCGCCCAGTGTTTATGCGGGTTTGAGGGAAGTTCATATTTTCGTTCAGTTTTTTTTGCGAAAACAGTAAAATACACATTGCATAATCGAAAATGATGTGCTATAATTAAATCAGAGAAAGTCATTATTGTTTTTAATTCGTATATTCTAGGTAGAGCTAATAATCTTTGGTAAATGGTTTTCTTCAAAATCCCCACAGTATAATTTTACACAGAAGAGGAGAAGGGCTTGCATTTTGTAGGAAAACTAAATAAAGAGATTTTTCGCTGTATCTCGGAGGATATCCGCACGGATGAGGTGATTATTACAGAGGAAAGAATACAGCATGTGAATGACAGACACCCGGGAGAGCATGAAAAAATAAAAGAATATTTAAAAGAAGCAGTTGAAAATCCGGATTATATTATTGCGGATAAGCATCCGGATACAGGACTGATAATTAAAGAAATAAAAATGAAAGATACATATATACAACTGGTTTTAAGAGTTTGTACATCAAAAGACGAAATAGAGTTTAAAAACTCTGTTCTTTCACTATGGGAAATTAGTGAAAGAAGATTGCAGAACTATTTGAGAAATAAGAGCATTCTTTACAAAAGAAAATAAATCAAGTATAATTAGTATAGAATAAACAAGAGGTTATCTGAGGTGGTAAACTTCGTTGCGACCACACGCCGCTGGTATGACAGGGGAAACCCGAGAGATGCAGGAGCTGCGACGCCTGCCGGATAACCTTTTGCTTAGAATTCTTTGAGGTGGAAAAATCCGTACGATCCGCACGCCGCTGGTACAGACAGGGGAAACCTGAGAGATGCAGGAGTCGCGTACGCCTGCCAAAGAGTTCTTTTTAGTCAGTTCGTAAGAACTGGCTTTTTTTATTTTTTATGATAAAATACCAAGTAGAGATAAACAAACCTGCCGCCAAAGAGGGTTGAAAAAGAATTGCAAAAAGCAGCTTTGCAAAAACAGGGACATGAATTTTTCTGGACGCAGCTTGATTCGGAAGGTAACCTAAGGGAAGGTGGATCCAGATATTACGGTATTTACGGAGACTGCGTTGCGGTTTTCCAACCAACAATGTTGTGCTGGGTAGAGACAAAGCAGGTTGCAGACTCCGAATTTACCTACAGCTCCTCCTTTGTTATCTGGATTTACCATGATGGAGAATTCTGCACCATAGAAGAAGCGTGGGAACAAGGCTTGCTTACCAAAGAACAAGTGGCCCTGATGGCAGAGTACCATGAAAAAGCAGCAGAATATTTCAGGGAGTACTATCAGGCGCAGTTGCCGGAGTAGAATGTTAAGTATCCTTTCAGAACGGTTCGAAAATCCTGCGGATTTCCTCACTTAGGCGCGGGGCGCCCAAACAGAGATAAAACAAGCCCGTCTATTGAAAACGAGTTTTCATAGACGGGCATTATTTTATCTCTTTATTGTTCTGAAAGGATTAAAGCTGTGGACCTGCAGCTACAAGTGCCTTACCAGCGTCGTTGCCTTCGTACTTAGCGAAGTTCTTGATGAATCTTCCTGCTAAGTCCTTAGCCTTAACTTCCCATTCGGAAGCATCAGCGTAAGTGTTACGAGGGTCAAGGATGTTTGTATCAACGCCAGGAAGCTCTGTAGGAACTTCAAGGTTGAACATTGGAATGCTCTTTGTGTTAGCCTTGTTGATATCGCCGTTAAGGATTGCGTCGATGATACCACGGGTATCCTTAATGGAGATACGCTTGCCGGTGC
>JAGAQI010000034.1 GCA_017622795.1 Lachnospiraceae bacterium | reverse complement strand
TAACATCACATGTAATAAGAATGCCATTCCAAATGACCCTACTTCCCCATTCGTAACCAGCGGTATCCGTCTTGGTACAGCAGCAGTTACTACCCGTGGCTTCGAAGTAGCAGACATGGATGTAGTGGCAGAAGCAATTTACCTTGCAGTTTCCAAGAAGGAAGCAGCAGCGGAAGAGGTTAAGGCTCTGGTTAAGACTTTAACTGATAAGCATCCACTCTATTAGGATTTATGGCCCCTGCCGGATGGCAGGGGCTTTTTGCGTTATGCAATGCATTTGCGCAGTTGCTTATTCCACTACGAAAAGCAGAAAAAGTCGGGCACTTGTAGGAGTACTATGGTATTATAGTATCATCGTTAACGAGGTTACACCGGTGTAAAGGAAACAAGGAGGACTAGCTATGAACTGGATGGAAAATCTGCAAAGCGCAATTGCATACATTGAGGAAAATCTGACGGAAGATATTAAAGTGAGGGATGTGGCGGAGAAAGCCTATGTTTCAGAGTTCCATTTTCAACGTATTTTTTCTGCACTGTGTGGTGTTAGTGTAGGTGAATATATTCGCAATCGTAGAATGACTTTAGCAGCGAAAGAACTGGCCGCAAAAGAAGTAAAAGTTATCGAAGTGGCGGTCAAGTACGGGTATGATTCACCGGACAGCTTTGCCAGGGCATTCACAAAATTTCATGGTGTGACTCCTTCTACAGCAAAAGAAAAAGGGGCAAAGCTTCGGGATTTTGCCCCGGTTCGGATTAGTTTATCACTGGAGGGTGGAACGATGATGGAATATAAAATTGTGGAAAAAGCGGCATTTACGGTAATGGGAAGAAAACGCCAGTTTGATAATGAATCGTCCTATCAGGAGATTCCGGAGTATTGGATGGAACATTTTAGAGATGGGGGCGGAGAACTTGTCTGTGGCATGTTCGGGCTGTGCATCGATTCTGACGGAAGATATTTTGATTACCTGATTGCAGACCTGTATCAGCCGTGGAAAGAAGTGCCGGAAGGGTATGAAACAAGAGTATTACCGGCAGGAACCTGGGCAGTGTTCCCATGCAAACAGAAGAACTTGCAGGATACCAACACGAAGATGTGGCGGGAGTGGCTGCCAAACTGTAAGGAGTATAAATTGGGCGGAAATTACAATATCGAGATGTATGGACCACCATGTGAAGAAGATATGGGTGAAAGCTATGTAGAATTGTGGTTGCCGATTGAAAAACTGTAAATGTAAAAAAGGAGGTTTTATCCGAAATAAAGAGTTTCGGATAAACCTCCTTTTGTGTACCTGTAATTGTATACATTATAACGAAAGCAGCTTTGCATAATTTCTTTTTTGATATAAAACACGATCCACATAAACAGTATTCTCTTCGAAACGGTAAAATGCAATGTAGTTACCAGTTGTAACAAAGCGATAAGGAGAGTCCAAATTGATATGGGGTTCCAGTGGGGCACCGGACTCGGGAAATTCACCAAGAACATCAACAGCGTCTAAAATAGAAGTAACAACAAGTTCCGCTGCATCGGGATTGGAGAGTTCCTTGGAGATGTAGTCACAAATTTCATCTAAGTCCTGAAGTACTTTAGGAGAGTAGTTAATATTATACTTCATTGGCTTTTGCACGGAAATGGGCTCTTACATCAGTAGAGGATACCCATCCCTTTTCATCTCCGGATTTTTTGCCTTTGGTAAGGTCATTGAGAAGATAGAGTGTAGCTTGTGTTTTTTCGTATTCTTCTATATCCATTAAAACATAACTGCCTCTGCCGTTTTTTGTGAGATAAACGGGTTGTTCTTTAGTAACATTACGGAGAACCTCCGGATAATTACGTAAATCGGAAACCGGTACAATATTTGGCATGGGATACCTCCTTCTTAAGATAAAATATGCTAAAGATATTATAACATATCTTTCGTAAAATTCAACGAAAAATAAAGGGAATTACCCAAAAACAATTCTAATTAAAAATGAGATTGAAGCGATATCCTGCTCTGTGTTATGATAAAAGAAAAAATAGAAAGGTTGGATTTGACTATATGTTGAAAGCGAGATTAATTGCACGATAGCGATGGCTATTGCAAAAAAACTAAATCTGTAATAGCCATTGCGTCCTAAACAGTATTAGGAGGAAGCATATGAGCTATGTGAAAGCGGAGGAAGTTTTGCCAAAGCACTTAGTGGAGGAAATCCAAAAGTATGTGGACGGAAAGCTTTTGTACATTCCAAGAAAGGGTGAAAATTCATTTTCCTGGGGAGAAAAAAGCGGTACAAGAGAACGTCTGGCAAAACGGAATCAAACCATTGTGGAACGCTACAATGCAGGCGAAGCAGTGGAAACTTTAAGCAGGGAATTTTATCTTTCGGAGAAACGCATCCGGGGAATCCTGCGCGAATATGAATCCTCATTCAAAAAAGGAGGATTCATACAATGAACAGAGAAAACAAACGGAAGCAATATGACAAGCACTATTATAAGACTCACCCGTGTAACGAAACCTTTACCTGTAAAAATTGCGGACGGGTTGTAGTACCGGAGGGCGCAGGAAGCAACCACAGAAATCACTGTCCGAACTGTCTTTACAGTCTGCATGTGGACATCGAACCGGGAGACCGGGAATCGGACTGTGGCGGACATATGGAACCGGTGGCGGTATGGGTGCGTAACAAAGGCGAGTGGGCTATTATCCACCGCTGTAAAATGTGCGGAAGTTTCAGCTCTAATCGGGTGGCTGCTGATGATAACCCGATGAAGCTGATGTCGATTGCTATGAAACCAATCGGTCATCCACCGTTTCCAATCGATAGAATTGAGGAAATGACAAAGATGATGGGTGGCGAAGGTTCACTGAACTAAAAAGAATGTAAAGCAAGAGCATCGAACGAAATATAGGTGCTCTTGCTTTTTTGTGAACATTTTTCTGAAACATATTGACAGGGAGAGGAAACAGAATTATAATAAAACATATGTTACATAACGATGGTTTTAAAGGAGAATCTGCTATGCCTCCAAAAACAAAATTTACAAGAGAAGAAATCATTCAGGCTGCCTTCGAAATGGCCAGGGAAAAAGGAATCGAGTCGGTGGTTGCCAGAGAACTTGGCAAGAAGCTGGGTACGTCTTCCTCGCCTATTTTTACGGCGTTTAAAAATATGGAAGAAGTGCAACAGGAGGTCCGGGCACTGGCATTAAAGGAGTTTGAAAGCTGCGTCAGCGATGCGCTTAATTACACGCCGGCGTTTAAATATGTTGGCATGAAAATGATTGAGTTTGCCATGCGGGAGCCTAAGCTGTTCCAGTTAATTTATATGCGGGAGCGGGAAAAAAGCCAGTCTTATGAAGAAATGGTGGTAGGGCTTGGGGACACGGTGGAAGTGTGTGTTCAAATCATGCAGCGGGATTACGGACTGGACCGCAAGGATGCAGAGCTGCTGTTTAAAATGACGTGGCTGCATACCTTTAGCATTTGTGCGTTGGTGGCAAATAAGGTGTGCCACTTTTCTATGGAGGAAATTTCAGAAATATTAAGCGTAAGCTTTCAGGGAACACTAATACTGATTAAGTCCGGAACGTTTCAGACGATACCGGTGAATAAGCAGGAAAAACCGTAGGGTTTTAAGGGAAAAGAGGAAAGATTATGGAATTAAAAACAGAATGGGTAAAATGCCCGGTATGCGGAAATAAAACAAGAAATAAGGTGCGGGAGGACACGGTACTAAAGCAGTTTCCGTTGTTTTGCCCGAAGTGCAAAAATGAAACATTGATAGAAATGGACAAGTTAACAATGACCGTCATTAAAGAGCCGGACGCAAAGACGCAGAGCCAATTATCTTAAGTTTCAGGAGATAGTTTGCTTTGCATTTTTTTATTTGAGGAAAGAGAGGATAACAAAATGAAAGTTTTAGTATTAATGGGAAGTCCGAGACTTCACGGAAATACAGCAGAGCTTTGCAAGCCTTTTATGGAGGAACTTACAGGGCAGGAAGCTGAGGTTAAGTACATAGAACTGGAAAAGAAGACAATTCTGCCTTGCAAGGAATGCTATGCCTGCCAGGAGGTGGCCGGGGAATACGGTTGTGCCCAGAAGGATGATATGCCGGCAATTGCAGAAGAAATGCTATGGGCGGATTGTATCATTCTGGCAACACCGATTTTTGCCTGGTACTGCACCACAAAGATGAAGGCAATATTGGACCGTCACTACGGTTTTAACAAGTATTACGGCAGTGCGGAAGGCTGCCTGTGGGAGGGCAAAAAGATTGGTATTATTGCAACCCACGGATATGACGGTGCCTATGCTACCGACCCATTTGAGATGGGCGTAGAGCGGCTTTGTAAGCATTCCAACTTAGAGTACATCGGTATGTATTCTGTGCAGGATGAGGATAATCTGGCATCCTTTCAGACAGAAGATGCTGTGGAGGGAGCAAAGCAGTTTGCACGGAAAGTTGTGGAACAGTTGCAATAAAAGCATCTGATAGGACAAGGAGGTGTCCGATATGAAGAAGCATTTGTGGAAACTATTGATTACCGTGGGAGTGATTCCACTGGTATTGCCCTTTGTTTTAGGTGCATATCATATGTGGATTGAACTGTGGACTATGGGAGACTGGCTGATTTTGTATTCTTATATTTACTGGCCGACGTATGTGTTGGGAATTTTGTTAATTGTAGCAGGAGTGGTAGTGTGGCGAAGAAAAAAGAATATAACAATTGAGAAAGGGAATTAGGCGTATGCGAAACGATATAACCATTCGTCCGGAGGAACATAAGGATTACAAAGAGATTGTGTCTTTGATTTTACGTTCTTTTAAGGAGGGCACCGATTATTCCGACGGCACCGATATTATTGCATTGGTGGAAGAAATCAGAGATTCGGAGTATTACATTCCGGAACTGTCTTTTGTAGCAGAATTGGATGGGAAACTTGTGGGACATTTTTTGTTTTCCAGGTTCCCGTTGTCATCAACAAAAGAAGGCGGACATAGCGGAGCAAAGGATACGGAAATTGTGATGCTGGCACCGGTGTCGGTACATGCGGATTATCTTCGCAAGGGTGTAGGAAGCACTATGCTGCGCCTTGGTATTGAACGGGTAAAGGAGCTTGACTATAAAGGAATTACAGTGGAAGGGAACTTCAATTTTTATAATAAAGTTGGGTTTAAGACTTCCTCGGAATACAATATTTTTCCAACCAGCGGTTATCCGATGACAGAGCCCCGTTGTATGATGTGTCAGGAAACCTATGAAGGGTCTTTAGACGGCATCGGTGGATACGTGGTTTATGACATGTATTATAATGCGTAGAGGAAGGAAACGGCATGGGCTTTATTTCATTTAGTCTTAGCTATTATGAAAGAGAATTACGACAATTGGAACAGGAAGCTGCGACAGCAGAATCAATTTATAAGGCGAAACAATTGCTGAAAATGCTGGACGATTTGCTGGACGAAGGCTATACAGAACTGAACGAGACTTTAGAAAAAACATATCAGGGAGTGTCACGACTTAAGAAGTATCTGCAGAAAAATGGTGCAGAGCCATTTGGTATTGGTAAGAAAAAAGTGGCAGAGGAGCAGTTACAGTACAGCGAGGAGACTTTAGAACTAGTGCAGGCATTGGATGCTGTAATTGAACAGGCAAACCAGGTAACAGTAGACAGTAAGGAATCATTTTTGCAGGACTTGCGTCGCTTTTGTGAATGGATTGGTTATGAAGAAGATACGGCATATGTTTTTCTGCTTCGGGATACATTACTGCCTTATGTGTATTATCGTGCAAAGGAAAGAAACGCTGTGTATCCGTGGCTTTTGGGCAGGAAGACGTTGGAGCATCTGACCGGAAAACTGTATGTAGATGATGAAATCCGGGCGTCTGTCATAAAAGCACTGGAGGAAGAAAAGTGCGGTAGTTTTGAGGATTTTTGTGAGGTAGTATTACCTGATATCAGAAATACGTTGAAAATTTATCCGGGTGTGCAACAATGTTTGAATTCTATGTTGGGAAAAATTACAGAGAAGAAAATTATAGTAGTGGAATCCGGCTGTTCCGGTACTTTTCCGATGCTGTTAAAGAGTCTTGACGAACGGGTGGATGTGCGTATGTACACCACATATCCATATCTTTTTGAAGCATATGGTAATAGGATTTTTACAACAAAATACGAAGAAAACCGTTTGTTTGAGACCTTTGCATCCCAGAATTTATACTTTCAATTCTCAGGCTTGCAAAACGGACAGTTTCTCGTAAAAAGATGTGAAAATGCACAGGTGGAAGAAAAAACTTTAGAGGAAATAAAAACGATGATGAATAACTCAATTTGTGGTGCTGATTGCGCCGAATGCATGATGAAAAACACTTGCAACGGCTGCACTGAAACCAAGGGCTGTCCTTTTGGAAAGCAGTGCTTTATTGCAGAGTATATTAATGTTGGAGGAAAAGAAAAGTATCAGGAATTTAAGCAGCAGTTGATTTCGGAATTTAATGAATTACATATTCCGGGAATGCCGGAAGTAAAAGAACTGTATGCGTTGAACGGAAGCTTTGTGAATTTGGAGTATACCCTACCGAATGGTCAGACAGTGAAGTTTTTGGATGACAACAGCATCTATCTTGGGAATCAGCTGGAGTGTGAACTGGGAGAAGGGCGGTGTTTCGGCATTGTCTCCAGTATGGAGTTCCTTATGGTATGCACTTACGGTGAAAACGGTGCAGAACCGGAATTGGTGCTGTATAAGAGACGGTAAGAATATGGAGATTTTTAAATGAATATTAGAATTATGACAATTAATGATTATGAAGCAGTGTATGCTTTGTGGATGTCCTGTGCCGGAATGGGGTTAAACAATTTGGATGATTCCAGGGAAGGAATTGATAAGTTTTTAAAGAGAAACCCGGACACCTGCTTTGTTGCAGAAAATGACACCGGTATTGTAGGTATCATCATAGCAGGTAATGACGGACGCAGAGGATATATTTATCATACGGCAGTTCATCCGGAATACCGGAAGCGTGGAATTGGAAAAGCTCTGGTGGAGAAGGCAATGGAAGCGTTAAAGTCCTGTGGAATCAATAAGGCAGCCTTAGTGGTATTTGAAAGAAACGATACCGGAAATGCCTTTTGGGAGCGTATGGGGTTTGCCGCACGGGAAGATTTGGTTTACCGGAATAAAGAGATTACGGAACTGGTGAGGATTGATACATGAAAATTACCGAGAATGTACATAAAATAAGAATGGAGTAGCTAAAAGTATTGAGGCTTGTAAGAAGGATTGAGATGGGAGAAAAATTATGAGACTGGACGGCTTTGGTTTAT
>JAGAQI010000033.1 GCA_017622795.1 Lachnospiraceae bacterium | reverse complement strand
TAATTCCGGAGCAATACACTCTGTCGAAACATTTGGAACTGTAGATGGACCGGGCATCCGATATGTGGTATTTTTCCAGGGATGCCCGTTTCGTTGTTTATTCTGCCATAATCCGGACACCTGGACTCCTCAGGGCGGCACAGAAATGACGGTGGACGAGTTACTTGCAGGTTATCAGAAGAACATCAGCTTTTATAAAAAGGGCGGCATTACTGCCAGTGGCGGCGAACCGTTGATGCAACTTGACTTTTTAACCACACTGTTCAAAAAGGCCAAGGAAGCAGGCATTCACACCTGTCTTGACACCTCTGCTGCTACTTATACAGAGGCCCGCCGGGAAGACTTTGAGACACTTCTCCAATATACCGACCTGGTTCTTCTTGATTTTAAGCACAGCGACCGCGAGGAGCACAAAAAGCTCACCGGCATGTACAACGATGCTCCTCTCGCCTTTGCCAAACTTTTAGACGAAAAGAAAATTCCGATGGTTGTCCGTCATGTACTGGTACCGGAGATTACCGACACGCCGGAACAGCTTAAGAATCTGGGCAGGCTGATGAAACAGTTTAAAAATGTAGTCGGTTTAGAGGTGCTACCGTTCCACCAGATGGGCACGGTAAAGTATAAGAATCTTGGAATCCCATATCCGTTAGAAGGTGTGCAGGCGCTCACCAAGGAAGACGGAAAACGGGCAAAAGAAATGATATTAAAGGCCTATAAAGAGACGTAAGATGTGGAACAGCCGGTCATGCGATCGGCTGTTTCTGTTTAGCTCTTAATAATTCACTTCTTCTATCAGCTCTCCCGCAGCATTATATGCTTTGTAAGTCCCGGGATACCATTCTTTCTTATCGTTTACCAAAAATCCGGCATAATTTTCCTGCCACTCTGTGATGGTATGCTGCTCACCATCCTGCATTTCCACTTCTACTCTCACAATGTCCGGATGATTCCGGTAGATAAATACGACTCCACCCCGGTCAGAAGAAAATGTTCCGGAAACCTTCATCGCTCTTTCCTTATCAATCTGCACTCCTACAGAACTGGAGGCGGTACGATACAGGAAACCTGTTTTCTTTATTCCCACAATAGAAAAAGATTCGTCATTCTCGTCTGCCATCAAGGTAATGATATAATTACCCTGTTGTAATTCCATAATCTTTCTGCTTTCCGTACCGTAAAGTCCCTGGAGCGTTTCCACGATGCACTGCTGTTTTGAAATATAGTAGCCACCAAAGTAATAGAATCCGAGCAGAATCACAAAAATAAGTGTCAAATTGATTACCAGCTTTTTACCCCGCTTCATTGACCATCACCTCGTTTAAATCTATTTCTATCAGTTGACCATCCTTGGTACGTAAATACAGAATTCCGCCCTCCGGCCATGCAAACTCCTTATATCCATACCGCCCTGAGGAGGAAAAACCGCTCTGCCCCAGATACTTTCCGCTACTATCCTGCGGATAAAACAGTTCTGTCGACCAGCCTGCCCGGCTATAGGAATACTTGGTCCGGGCACGGTATGTCAGATAATATTCTCCCTCTTCACTAACACAGATATTATCCAGCCGCACCTTGTGGGTAGGAAGTTCCAAAACCATATTTACAGGATATATTTCCACACTGTTTTCTATGTTTATCGGTGTTATTGTTTTTATTCCCATGTAAATCATGTTACCCACACTTAGCATCAGCGGCACTGCAAGCAATACCAACAAAACTACCGATGCCAGCCACGCATACCCAAGTACCGGATGATGCTCCTTGTTTAACTGCCGCCCAACCTCATCCGGACTGCCCATGCGCTCCACCGCTAAAGTTTCTGCTTCTTCTTTGGAATAGCCCTCGTTCCGCAAAGCATCCATGCCATCCTGTAAATGCTCTGCCAGCTCCCGTTCAATACCGTCCCGGTCAAATATGTAGTAAATATGTTTTCTTACCCGTTGTAAATATTCTTTTCCGGTCATTTACACCACCCCAAACGTTAATACCTGATTTACCGCCATGGAAAATTCGTTCCATTCCTGCTTTTCTTTGGCTAACGCCCGACTCCCTTTTTCCGTAATGGCGTATACCTTGCGGACACGGCCGGAAACCTCCTGGTTGGAGGACGCCACCAAAGCGTCATTTTCTAACTTGTGCAAAATTGGGTACAGGGTGCCCTCCTTCATATCAAAGGTATCGTTAGAACGCTGCTTTAGTGTTTTAATCAGTTCGTACCCATAGTACGGTTTCTCCGCCAGAATTGCCAAAACCAACATAGTAGAGCTGCCGGACATATACCCTTTATCTACTGCCATAAAAATTCCTCCTTTCACAAATGACTCTGATTTTAATCCCTATTCCGAAAACGTCACAAATAGCTATGTGAAAAATCAGCACATCCATGTGATTTTTCAGTCTAATACATCTATGCGCTTATGCCTCGTTGTTCTAGGCATCTTTATTATACCTCGTTATTCTAGGTATGTCAAGCAAAAAAAAGTCCTAATGTTTACAGACAAATCCTTTTACACATCAGGACTGTTTTTTTTTAGCCATACTCCCATAAAGTGATATTCTTTTTCTAGGTATTTATATTTTTTTGAGGGGCGACTCTTTGATTATTCTAAACAATCAGCCATTCACTTACCCTGCATTAGAAAATCCATCAAAAAGGATATCTGCTGTTTTTTCTTGGTTTACAATACACCCTTTCCCGGGAATAAACTCTACATATATCCAAGCCTCCGTTTCATCATTTAATCGGAGTTGTACCCAATCCGGTGATGTTGCCAGTGCCATTACCATTTGTGGACTTACAGAAAATTTTGCACTATCCAAATCAGGCTCACGATACATTTCCAATGTCTCCAGGAGTTCTAACGGATATGGGTTCACCAGAGCTATAAATTCCTCCAGCTGTACGACTTTACCCTCTGCAGTAACCTCATACTTTACCGGTGCAAAATACCCCATATTCATCAAAATTTGCTGCCGCGATTCCACAACAAACATTCCATTACCAAAATATTCCGCAGTACTATATGCCGTATTTCCCCCGAAAGTATCCATACGCGCAAGTTCTTTGAGTTCTCCATCAAAATAGGTAAGCGCTTCCCCTGCATCCCCGTCTTCAAGACTAAAAATCAGATTAATATAATCGTCTGAGTTATCCACATCAACCACCCAGAATCTTTCCCAATTGTGTACTTTTGATTCTTTCCAATTAAAATTTAAATTCTGTAAACTTCCATTGATGTAAATTCCCTCCTGCGAAAGATAGATTTGCTCTACCGCTTCGTCATTATTCAGATCAAGTTCTACTCCTTTTCCCTCCTCGAACCACACCATTTGTAATCCACTCACTGTAATTGGCCTATATACAACTGAAACATTAAGTGTTACTTCCGGCAAAATCATTGGCACCTCGGTTATGCTCGGAGGCACTGTTGGTACTATTGTAGGTTTTACGGTTAGCGTAGAGAATTCTGTAAAATTATTATGATTCACATTGTGTGTACATCCAGTCAGAAATAGTAAAATAAATACAAGTATAAATAATTTAACTTTCACTGTATACCTCTCCATAATAAAATTCGTTTACCACGGTGTTCTCATTATATAACCATCATTCAAGAAGAAATCGGTGTCTCTAATCAAAATCATAGTTTTATCATCTGTATCCGGTTGAATAGCGGCTTCCATAATTAACATCCTTGACTTATCTTCTGCCTGCCAATTGTAAAAAAGAATTACATGATTCGAACCATAAGACGAATTGTATCTAACCAAATAATCCATTGTTTCCAGCTCATCTTTTTTACAAATCTATGTATTTTCATACAAATCCTCCTTTGCATATTTGCATTAACCTATATTCTTTATCTTGCAAGTATGCCTGCCATTACATCGCCACCGGCAGCACTAAAAGAAACACTATCATACGTTATATCACTGTCTATCATATAATCTGTATATACCCATTTGCAAGAAAACAGAAATTCAACTTTTCTGTAACTATCATAAAAATGATACTCATAATCTTCTAACTGATAGTACGGATACTCCCAGTCCCATGTATCAACATCGGTAATAGAGCTATATCTTTCTGCTCCATCTGCTGTATATGCCACAGAAAATACATCAATACAATTTATAGTATGCGAATCATAATAGTAGCTTTGCTTTTTTGAATATGCATACGGTTGAACAGTGGACTCCACCGTAGTTTTTACACCAGATGACACTCTTGCCTTGGTAGCAACCGCTTTTTCATGATTCATATATATACCCTTCAAATTCTTCGATATCCATTGCCGTATAAAATTCTACCATATCCGTATATTCTTTTCCTATTGCTTCTAATTGCTCCTCTGTTGGAAAAGCATAGGTTGTCCCTAATATAGTATTTATTTCACTCGATTTCTACTTGTATGTTATCAACCTATCCTCATTTGCTTTTACAAAAATTTTCGGATTACTAAACCCTAATGTAAGCACAACAAGCAATGCTATAAATATTTTTCTCTTCATATTTTTTTTCGTTTCCCTTAAACCATCTGTTAATCCAGCAGCCACTCTGGCTGCTGAGTTGTTTCTTTTTCTTCATCGAATACTTTTACAATTGCCAATTCCTCTGTTATATTTTCAGTTTTTCCTTCCTCATTCACAGCAACAATTATGTATACCCCCGAAATTGATGCTTCAAAATAGTACTTGATATCACGAGTAATCATTCCCGCACTTTCCATATATTCACTACCAAGCATGCAAATTGCTACATTTGGGTAGTTCATTCCGGGTAAAGCAGAAATTTTGATTTCTTCCCCTGCTTCCAACTCTATTGCTTTTCCGGCATAATCCCAATAAACCAAGTCATCAAGTAATTTTTCCTTTTCTCCTGTAAAAAAAGATTTTATTTGAGAAAAAAAGTCCTGAGCAAAACTATAAGCCGGCTTCACAAACAAACAGGTAAGCAAAAGCAAAAGAATAATACATATCAACAGCTTCATTTTGTGCAATTCCTTCAATGTACGGTATAATCGATTTTTCACTGTAGATTCTTTTACTCCACAATTCTCAGCAATTTCCTTTAAAGTTATATCTTTAAAGTAGTGCTGATAAAAAATTTCTTTTGTTAGCTCATCCTTGCAAGAAATATATTCCATTACTTCCTGTGCAGTCAGGTAATCAACCAAATAATCTTCCAGTTCCTGCGTATCACTCCTTCCTCCCTGCAACAAAGCTTCCTTTTCTACCATTTCTAAACCATCTACATAAGTATAAAGTTTCTGCCTCTCCTTTTCACTGTAATATTGATGTACCTTACTCTTAGCCAACTGCATGATAAAGCTCTCCGGTTTTTTTATGTAATTAATTCCTTTTTGAAGGAGAACCAAGAAAAACTCTGTATAGATTTCCTGCATGATATCTTCTACTGTTTCGATTTTTCCACACTTCATAAACACATAGGAAAGCACCCTATCATAGGTGGCATCATATATTTTTTTAAACTGTTCTGTTTCTACCACCAATTCTTCCCTCCTTCCTACTATATAAGTGTGTATTATTCCAAAAAAAGTTTCAGCAAT
>JAGAQI010000032.1 GCA_017622795.1 Lachnospiraceae bacterium | reverse complement strand
TTCCAAGTTGCGGCTGGCTTCGTAGTAAACAAGCTGGGCAACTTCGGCTACCAGGGCACGGAATTCCTTGGTGGAAGTGTTTTTGTCGCGCATAATGCCGATTTTGTGCTGAATCAGTGGGTGATCCATAACCATAACCTTTGACATAAGTACCTCTTTTCTGCACGCTTTTGTGCGATTGTATTTTCTTAACCTCCAGTATACCATTTTTTTTCTGGATTGAAAAGGAGAACCTTGCAAAATTTATATAAGTTTGTTAATATGTGTTGAAGATAATATTTTTCGGCAGAAAAAAAGCCCCTGAAGGGGCAAACTCCTATTTTTGGGCAGAGGAGAAGCCCGGTAGAGGGGGAGGGTAACTGCCGGGCTTTGCTTTATGAAAAAATTATCTTGTTAGCAATGTAATGTTAAAAGATGTTTTATCTTTATGGCTTTAGTATACTATTCATATTTGAGGATAGTATGGATAAGTTATGAACTTTTTGTAAACAATTAGGTTCAAAAATATGTCACTGTAAGATAATTTTATGAATTGGTAAATTTTCGAACCTGTTGCTACAGGATAGAAAATTGTTGCAAGAACATACTATAGAAAAGAAACGAGGATACCATAGTTGTTTAATGTTTTGAAAAAGACACTGCAAAGTGAATTCGGTCGGGCAAAGTATGAGCAATATGCCCGTTCCATAAAACAGAATATAAGAGAAGCAAAAACGGACAATGCAGAGATTTTTGATGATTTGTATGCAATGTTGAAGTCTGAGGATGAAAAGCGGTTGGAGGAAATGCAGGAGCGTTTGAACACCTCTTTACTGGATGCGTTCCGGGTCAGCAGAACTTATTTTTGGGCGTTTGTGGCTTATTTGGCAGCTTTTGTGATTATTGCCAGCTATGTAATCCAAATGTATGCAATTCCGTTGCTGTTATTCATCAGCGCCATGTTTCTGGTGAAAACGTATGAGTTCCTGGTAAATAAATTTTGCTATGTGGATGCCCATATGGTGTTGATTTATAAAGCTGTGTTGGATAAAATCAGAGTAGAACGAAGAATGGACGCACGACAGGAATCCTGATATATGAATAATTTCTAAAAAAGAAAAAGTAGGTATTGCTTTTTCTTTTTTTTGTACTATAATAGTTAACGTGTTAATTGTTAATTAGTTAACTAATTGCGAAGTAAGGAGGATGACATGGATAAAAAATATCTTGTATGGGAAATCATCAAGATTGCAAGAGAACACCGGAAAATTGTGGAAAAGAGAATCTGCGATTTGGGAATACACCCGAGCCAGCACCATTTTTTGATGTATATTGCCCAAAATGGAGCATGTGCCCAAAACAGCATTGCGGAAGCAATGGAAGTGTCGGCGGCTACAGTGGCAGTATCGTTAAAAAAGCTGGAAAAAGGCGGCTACATTGAGAAACGGATCAGCCCGGAAGACGGCCGTTCTAACTTAGTTGCTTTGACGGCTAAAGGAGAGGATGTGGTACAACAATCCAATGTTTTATTTGAAGAGGTGGACGGCCAAATGTTTGAGTCGCTTTCGGAAGAACAGCAGAAGCAGCTCTGTGATTATATGGAGATAATAATAAGAAACTTAAAGATAATGGAAGACAGGCAGGAGGAATAAGACGTGAAACAGTATTTTAAGTATGTAAAACCATACGCGCTCTACTTCTTACTGGCACCGGTACTGATGCTGGTGGAAGTCGTGGGTGAAGTGTTTATGCCAAAATTTTTGGCAAACATCATTAATATCGGTATTCCGGAAAAGAACACCGGTTATATAGTTGCCATGGGCTTTGCGATGGCGGGTATGGCAATTGTAATGATGCTCGGAGGAATCGGCGGCGGCTACTTCAGCGCCAAGGCAAGTGTAAGTTTTGCAGCAGCGCTCCGTAAGGATGCGTTTGCCAAGGTACAGGAATTTTCTTTTGCGAATCTTGATAAATTCAGTACCGGTTCCTTAGTAACCCGTTTAACCAATGATATTACCCAGTTGCAAAATATCATCAATATGGGTTTGAAAATGGCGTTCCGTGCACCGGGTATGCTGGTGGGCGCCCTGATTATGGCAATTACCATGAACCCAAGTTTGGCGGCGGTAATCGGTGTGGTAATTCCGGTATTGGTCATTGCCCTGGTGCTGGTTATGAAGAAGGCATTTCCGAAGTTTAACGCCATGCAGAAAAAGCTGGACCGCTTAAATACCAGCGTGCAGGAGAACCTGACCAACATCCGTGTTGTAAAATCCTTTGTAAGAGAGGAAGAAGAAATTGAAAAGTTTGCGGAAGCGAATGAAGACCTTCGTGCAGGTAGCATTGATGCTTTCAAAACAGTGATTATGACCATGCCGATTATGACACTGGCTATGAATGTTACAACGTTAGCAGTGGTTTGGTTTGCCGGTCGTCAGATTATTGTAGGCCGGATGGCAGTGGGTGATTTGACAGCCTTCACTACTTATATTGTACAGATTTTAATTTCCTTAATGATGACCGCCATGGTTATTTTAAACAGCTCCCGTGCTATGGCATCCGCAAAGCGTATCAGCGAAGTATTAAATACAGAGGTGGATTTGTCCGACGAGGGCGCGCTGAGACCGGATGCAGTGGTTACTGCGGGCAAAGTGGAATTTAAGGACGTTTGCTTTAAGTATTATAAAGATAATGAGAACTATGTGTTGGAAAACATCAATTTTACCGCAAATCCGGGTGAAATCGTCGGTATCATCGGCGGCACCGGTTCCGGTAAAACCAGCATGGTGCAGTTGATTCCAAGACTTTATGACTGCGATGCCGGCGAGGTTTTGGTGGATGGTGTCAACGTCAAAGATTACTCTTTAAAGAATCTGCGTGAGGGCGTGGGCATGGTACTTCAGAAAAATGTCCTGTTCTCCGGAACCATTATGGATAATTTAAAGTGGGGCGATGAAAACGCTACCGTAGAAGAAGTACAGGCGGCAGCGGAAAGTGCACAGGCCCACAACTTTGTAACCTCTTTTTCCGATGGATATGATACAGAACTGGGCCAGGGGGGTGTCAATGTGTCCGGTGGCCAGAAGCAGCGTTTGTGTATTGCCAGAGCTTTGCTGAAAAAGCCAAAGATTCTTATTCTGGATGACAGTACCAGCGCAGTGGATACTGCTACGGAGCGTCGAATCCGCGAGGCTTTTGAAGGCGAATTAAAGGATACTACCAAGATTATTATTGCCCAGAGAATTTCTTCCGTAAAGGATGCGGACCGCATTCTTGTGATCGATGATGGACAGATTGTGGGTGAGGGTACCCATGCGTCCCTGTATAATACATGTGAAGCGTACCGGGAAATTTGTATTTCCCAGGAAGAGAAGGAGGTGGTTGCGTAATGGCTGACGTAAAGAACAATAACAGACCACCGATGGGCCCGGGAAGACCGGGTGGACCGGGACACGGCCCTAGAGGCATGAAAGGTCCGGGCGGAAAGCCAAAGAATGCCAAGGCTGCCGTGAAACGGATTTTTAGTTACATTAAGCAAGATGTACCGATGCTGGTGATTGTACTGGTGTGTGTATTGACGAATACTGCCTGCAGCTTGGCGGGCTCATATCTCCTGCGTCCGATTATCAATAACCTGGGGGATGATGCAGCGGCATATATTACGGCTACGTCTTCTTCTGCCCAGGCGGAGATTCTGGCAAACGGTATTTCAGCCCTGTTAAAGGGTCTGCTTTTAATGATGACGGTGTATTTGTTCAGCGTGGTATGTTCCTACGCCCAGTCCCGCATTATGGTAAGCATTTCCCAGAGAGCTATCCGCAATATGCGTAATGACCTCTTTACAAAGATGCAGGAGCTGCCAATCCGTTTCTTTGATACCAACAATCACGGAGACTTAATGAGCCGCTTTACCAACGACTTGGATGCGGTGGGCGAAATGTTAAACAATACCATTCCGTCGATTATTTCCGCTGTAATTACTTTGGTTGGAACTCTGGTGCTTATGTTCTACACCAACTGGATTCTGGCAATTGTAACCATTGTTACCATGCCCCTTCTTTCCAGTGCGGGTATGATGATTGCCAAGCGTAGCCGGAATTTCTATTCCGAGCAGCAGGCGGCCATCGGTGCAGTAAACGGTTATGTAGAGGAAGCCGTAACCGGACAGAAGGTGATTAAGGTATTCTGTCACGAAGAAACCACGGTAAATGAATTTAATAAATTAAATGAAGATTTAAGAAATAAACAAATCAGAGCATCCTTTGTGGGTGGCTTAATGGGACCTGTGATGGGTAATTTAAGCCAGATAAGCTATGCGATTACTGCTTTGACCGGCGGTATTCTTTGTGCCATCGGAAAGTTTGACATCGGTGGTCTTACCATTTTTGTAAACTACGCCAAGCAGTTTTCCAGACCAATTAACGAAGTATCCATGCAGATGCACACCGTATTCTCTGCCCTTGCAGGCGCAGAGCGTGTATTCGGTATTATGGATCAGGAGCCGGAGCTTCCTGATGCTGTGAATGCTGCAGAACCGGTCGCGGTTACCGGCAACGTGGTATTAAAGGATGTAACCTTTGGCTACAATCCGGAGAAGACCATTTTAAAGAACATTTCCCTGTATGCAAAGCCGGGACAGAAGATTGCCTTTGTTGGTTCCACCGGTGCGGGAAAAACAACCATCACCAATTTGCTGAACCGTTTCTATGATATCTGGTCCGGTGAAATTACCATCGACGGCGTGGATATCCGGAATTACAAGAGAGACTTCCTGCGTAAGAATATTGCGATGGTTCTGCAGGATACCCACCTGTTTACCGGAACGGTAAGAGAAAATATCCGTTACGGCCGTCTGGATGCTACAGACGAAGAAGTAGAAGCAGCAGCTAAGGTTGCCAGCGCCCATTCCTTCATTATGCGTTTGGAGCACGGCTACGATACGATGTTGGAAGGCGACGGTGCCAACCTTAGCCAGGGTCAGCGTCAGCTGCTTAACATTGCCAGAGCAGCCATTTCTAAGGCACCGATTCTTGTTTTGGATGAGGCAACCAGCTCTGTCGATACCAGAACCGAGCGTCATATCGAGCACGGTATGGACCGTCTTATGAAGAACCGTACCACCTTCGTCATTGCCCACCGTTTATCCACGGTACGTAATGCCAATGCCATTATGGTACTGGAGCAGGGTGAGGTAATCGAGCGTGGTACCCACGACGAGCTGTTAGAGCTTGGCGGCAGATATTATGAACTGTATACGGGCTTGAAGGAATTAGACTAAATATAATGATTTTCAGGGCGGAGTAGTAAGGACTCCGCCTCTTTTTTTGATAAAATTATGGAAAAGCGGACAAAAAGGTTGCTAAATAGTATGGAAAAACGGACAAAAACATTGGAAAAAGTTATGGAAAAACGGACAAAAGGCTTGTAAATAAAGGCTTTTTGTGGCATACTAAGGATAAGGAACGGAGGTGTGCGGTATGATAGCAAGAAAAATCGAAAAAGTATTAGATGATTTTTATGATAAAAAGGAAAAAAAAGCGTTACTGATTACCGGAGCACGACAAATTGGCAAAACCTTTAGTATTAGAGAATTTGGCAAACGGTATCCTGTCTTTGTGGAAATAAACTTTTTGGAAAATAAAATGGCCCGTTCTTTATTTGAAAATGCAGGAAGCAGGGAAGAACTGCTGTTACGCTTGTCTATGTTTGCAGAGGAACCGCTTGTTCCGGGGGAAACGCTTGTGTTTCTGGATGAGGTTCAGGAGTGTAAAGAAATTGTAACCGCCATAAAGTTCTTGGTAGAAGAGGGCAGTTATCAATATGTGCTCAGCGGGTCTCTTTTGGGAGTGGATTTAAAGGATGTCCGTTCGGTTCCGGTGGGATATATGGATACGGTGGAAATGTATCCGTTGGATTTCGAAGAATTTGCGGTGGCAAATGGTGTTTCCGAACGGGTGTTAACCGCATTAAAAACCTCCTTTGAAGAAGTAAAGGAAGTAGATTTCCTGATTCATGAAAAAATGATGGAGCTGTTCCGGTTATATCTGATTGTGGGAGGAATGCCTGCGGTAGTGAGTAAATATCTGAAAACTAACAACCTGCAGGAAGTAATTCGCGAACAGAAAAGTATTCTGGAGGCCTATAAAAAGGATATCGGAAAATACGACCCGGAAAACAAATTATATCTGGAGGATATTTTCAACCTGATTCCAAGCGAGTTAAACAATAAAAACAAGAGGTTTATTATGAAAAACCTCAATGAGAATTTTAAGTTTTCCAGATACAGTAACAGCTTTGTCTGGTTAAAGGATGCCGGTGTGGCTCTTCCTGTGTTTTGTGTAGAAGAGCCAAGGAGTCCTCTGCTATTATCAAAAGCAACTAATTTGTTTAAACTGTTTTTGTCCGATGTGGGGCTTTTGGCTGCCATGTATATGGACAATATCCAGATTAAGGTGTTGAATAAGGAAAAGGATATTAACTTCGGTGCTATCTACGAAAATGTGGCGGCACAGGAATTAAAAGCCCATGGTTTCGACTTATACTATTTTAACAGTAAAAAGCAGGGAGAATTGGATTTTCTGATTGAGCAGGAGGGCGAAGTCCTTCCGTTGGAAATTAAGTCCGGAAAAGATTATACAAAGCATGCGGCACTGAGCAATGTGCTGGAAAACGAAACCTACAATGTTTCCAAAGCATATGTATTTCATAACGGAAATGTAAGAAGGAAAGATAAGGTGAGATATTATCCGGTTTATATGCTGATGTTTTTACAAAAAGAAAAGGAACTGGAACATCCAATTTATAAACTGGATTTGTCGGTTTTACAGTAAAAGAACGAGGAGGATTATAGTATGAGCAAAGTATATGTATTTATGGCAGACGGAACAGAGGAAGTAGAAGCACTCACTGTCATCGACTTATTACGCCGTGCCAAGGTAAATGTGGTTACGGTTTCCGTTATGGAGAAAAAGCAGGTAATGACTTCCCACAAAATCGGCGTGGAAGCAGATGAATTATACGGAGAATCCGACTACATGGACGGGGATATGATTGTTTTACCTGGCGGTATGCCGGGCACTACCCATTTAAAGAATCACGAGGCACTCCGCAAGGTGCTGTTTGCTTATAAGGATGCCGGAAAGTATCTGGCTGCCATTTGTGCGGCTCCTTCCGTATACGGATGGAACGGCATGCTGGAAGGCAAGAAGGCCATCTGCTATCCGGGCTTTGAAGAGGAACTGAAAGGTGCCATCGTCACTAATGAAGGCGTGGTAACCGACGGACAGTTCATTACTTCCAAGGGCCTTGGCACCGCCATTGATTTTTCCCTGGAGCTGATTACCCTTTTGGTGAATGCGGAAACAGCGGAGAATATTGCGAAGGCAGTACAGTATAAGTAAAAGCAGCAAGACCACATCCCGATGCGGATGTGGTCTTTTTTGACTTTCTCCTACTTTTTTTCTTTATTTTGCAGGCATAATGTGATATAATTAATCAGCAAAATACTTTGAAACAAAAAGGAGATGTGATTCAAAGTGGCTAAAACAATAAAACTTTTAGAATAAACGCATTTAGATAGCGCCGCAAGGTGCTACCTGAGGCGTTTTTTGTGCTTTTTGGAGTGCTTCGGGCAATTATATGGAAAAGAATATATCAGAGAACTGTTGATAGGAGGAATGGCTATGAAGAAATGGAAAGAACTATTTGGCGTTGCTTTGGTGGCGTTATTGATTGGTGCAGGAATCGGTGCGCCGGGGGAAATATTTGCAACAGAATCAGAACAGGCATGCAACCACACCTGTGCAATCTGTAACGGAGGATATACACAAAGTGCCACTTCGGGGGCTCTGAGTTGGTCTTGCGGGCATGTGCATGATGAGACATGTGGCTACAGTTATAACGCCGAAACCAACACATATGAAGTATATACTGCAGGCGCAATGCAGGCAGCCATTGATGCGGCGGAGGTAAGCGGAACAACCCAAAATCCTGCTATTATTAAGCTGATGGCGAACCTTGATTTGCCGGGGGTGGATGATGGTGATTATAAATATGGAGTATTAGTGACGGGAGGTGTAATAATCATTGATTTGAATGGTTATACACTTAACGGAGCTGATGGATATTATACTTTACAAATAGGTGCTGAATGGGGCCAAATCAGTAATGCTAGGGTAACCATTACTGACAGTTCCAATGCCGGAACCGGTGTTATCAGTAATGTAAATGGAGATATTTCTCAGGAATCTTATGCCATCAATAACTTAGGAGGATGGCTGATTGTTAACAAAGGTGCAATAATAGCAGAAGGAGTTGCGTATGCATGCGGCATTTGGAATACTGAGGGAACAGTGATTATCAATGATGGAAATATTTCTGCATCAAAAAAAGCGCAGGATGATAGTCTAAGTGCAGTTATATCCTTCGGAAGTAACGCAGCTGTCATCATGAAGGGTGGTACGATATCAGCGGAAGGATCCAATAGTAATGGTATAGACATTAATGATGGACTCTGCACGATTACCGGCGGTACTATCACCTCTAATGACCGCGCGTTGCTGATAGACTCTGATGTAAAACTTTCTATCACCGGTGGAAGCTTTAATGGTGGTAAGGCTGATATTTGCACACTTTCCGGTGAAACCAAAGGATTAGGTGTTGATAAGAATAACGGCAAGGGAGCAACCTTCCCGGATGGTATTACGGTGGAAAACAACACCCTGAATGCTATTCTCGCTACCGGTGCAGGCTTCTATGATGCAAGCGGCAACCTTCTTACGGTAGCTGATAGTGCTACTTCTATAAATGAAACTGTAACAGTCGGATGTGCCGGTCATACCGGCGGCACGGCAACCTGTGTGAGCGGTAAGATATGTGAAATCTGCGGCAGCGCATACGGCGAGTTGGATGCGAATAACCATGGCGCAATGGACCCGGCTACCGGTAAGTGTTCCAATGGCTGTGGTAACTTTTTGGCAGTAGCCTCCGTTACTACCGGTGCGGGCACTACATACTTTGCAGAGTTACAGGCAGCCATCGATGCGGCGGAGATAAGCGGAACAACCAATAATCCTGCTACCATTAAGCTGATGGCGAACCTTGATTTGCCGGGCGTGGCGCCTGATCTGAATTATCCAGATGATAAGGCATATGGAGTACTGATCGATGCAGGCGTGATGAAAATAGACTTAAACGGTTTTACACTCAGCAATTCGGATGCATATGCAACCATTCAAATTGGTACAGATTATAATGAACCCTGTGGCGCTGTAGTAACAATTATGGATAGTTCGGCGCAGAGCACCGAGGGCACCGGTGCTGTTACCAAAGTAGGAACAGTTGCACACGGAAAATGCTCTATCATAAATTATTGCGGAACACTTTTCATCAACAGCGGCACAATAAAAGTGGAAGGTACAGCCGATGCCCATGGTGTTTGGAATACCAATGGAAAGGTAACCGTTAACGGTGGAAAAATTTATGCATCTACAACATCAACGAAAGCTGTGGCATCCGGTATTTATTCTCAGGGAGCGAATAATCCTTCTCTTACCGTGAATGGTGGTGAAATATCGGATAACGGTACTGGCGGATGCGGCATATATGCCAAAACAGGTGCTGTTACTATCAAGGATGGTACGATTGCAGGCGGGGAATATGCGCTGTCAATTGCTGGTGATGTAGAAGCGGCATCTATTACCGGCGGCAGCTTCACGGGCAGTATTTTTACATATACCGACGGACTTAGATTCCTTGGCATTGACGAAAACGGCAAGGGAGCAACCTTCCCGGATGGCATTACGGTAACGGGCAAAGCGAGCAACACCCTGAATGCTATTCTTGCTACCGGTGCAGGCTTCTATGATGCAAACGGCAACCTTCTTACGGTAGCTGATGATGCTACTTCTATAACCGGTACTGTAACAGTTGGATGTGACCATAGCGGTGTAAAAGTTTACTCTGCATCAGGAAATGTAATTAAAGAAACCTGTGAAATCTGTGAGACTACCTTTGGCACCGTCACTGTCACCGCGCAGAATGCAACCTATGACGGAACTGCGAAAGAGGTAACCGTAACAAAGACCGGTACCCTTGCAAATGCAGAGCTTACCGTGGCGTACTATGAAGGCGGCATTTTACTTGGTGCTGCACCTGTAAACGCAGGCACCTACACCGCAAAGATTACTTATAACGAAAAGACAGCAAGCATAGATTACACCATCGCAAAGGCTACTCCTTATATTATTGAGAACCCGACCGCCGGCGGTATTACATACGGCCAGCCTGTGAGTGCTTCGACTTTAACAGGAGGCAAAGCTCAACACAGCGATAATAATACTGCAGCCGTCGACGGAAGCTTTTCCTGGAACAGCGAAATTGCCGATGTAATACCTACGGTAGCAGATGGCGGCGTTACAAAGTACACGGTTACATTTACACCGGCAGATGCGGTTAATTACAATTCCGTGACTACTCAGGTAACATTGAATGTAGAAAATATAAATTCAGCGATTACCGTAGACGGCGAGGGTCTTACCGTCAGCGCATCTTCTGCCGATGCAGGGGATGAAATAACGGTAACCTGGAACGTGGATGCGGCTTATGTAGATGATTATCAATTAGAGCTTTCGGTACAGGGAGCATCCGGTACAGAAGTTCCTGTAACTTCGGTAACGGGAGCTGATATTCCGGATAATGTATTGAAATACACCTTTGTTATGCCGGCAGAAAGTGTAGCCGTGATAGCAACGGCATATGAGCTGGTTTATTCTAATACAGAGAATCGCCCAATTATGGATACAGCAGCGGTGCCGGTAATTGATTTCATCAAGGAAACGATTGGAACTTCTGCTGAAAATGTGGAATACAGCACGGATATCACCATGAATGTTGTCTGGAATGCAGTCACCGGACCACTTACCGCAGAGCCGGGAGCCTGCCTGTGGTTCAGAACCAAGGGAAGCCTTACCGGCGGCGTATTTACACCGGCAAGTGCGTGTGAGGAAATACGGATTCCGACCAGACCGGTTGTGGCTTGTAATGTAGAAAGTGTTACGGCTACTTCCATCGTAATGGTACCTGAGGATGAAATCTATGCAGGAACCACAAGATACGGTGTGGGTCTGATCGAAGCAGCAGAAGAAGAGATTATCTGGCAGACAAGCAACGAATTTACCGGATTACAGCCAAATGCCAATTATCTGTTATATGTAAAGATTGAGGCAAAGGAAGGCGAATATTTTGCGTTTGGTCCGGTTTATGTTGTAGCTACGACACTACATGCTACACCGGTTATTTCTGAGGTAACCGCCATCGGAACCTACGGGGACCACCTTTCCGAAATTTTAATTTCCGGTACGGCAAACTTTAACGGTACCGTAGTAGACGGTCACTTTACGTGGGATGATGAAAATGCAGATGAAACAGTACCGGAAGCAGGTATCTATACCGAATTTACTGCAAAATTTTGTGCAACTAACACTATGTATGCGGAAGTTACCGGCATTCCGGTAACGTTAGTGATAAACAAAGTAGAAAATGCTCCGGATATGCCACCCGGCATCATGGATGTTTCCTATGAAACCGAAACCGTCGGTTCCGTAACCCTTCCGGACGGCTGGGCATGGGCAGAGGAAGATGCTTCCAAGTCTCTTACCGTAGGCGAAGAAGTAACTGCAACCGCGGTATACACCGGCCTCGATAAGGGCAACTACGTAAACGAAACAGTTGTGGTTACCATTACCAGAAGCACCTGCAGCCACAGTTACACGAGCGAAGTAACAAAGCAGCCTACCGTTTACGAGGAGGGCGAAGAAACCTATACCTGCGGCAACTGCGGTCATAGCTATACAGAGGCAATCGCAAAGCTGGAACCAATGCCGACGATAACCCCTGGTGGAGGAGGCGGAAGCACCGGCGGAGGTTATTATCCGAGTGATCCGGTAGTAACGCCAACTCCTGTTCCAACGGCTGTACCGACTCCTATACCGACAGCAGTTCCAACCTCTACACCGGTTCCGACCCATAATCCGGAAGAAACCTGGGTAACGGGAGAGGCGGCAAAGGAATATAAAGAGGCAGAAAAGCAGTATGATGTGTTGCTTGGTACATCCAAGAAGGAAGCTTCCATGGTGGAAACCCTGGAAGTGGGCATGTCCATTGACTTAAACTTTTATGGCGTTAAGAATTGGAAGAAGAATGATTACATCTATAAGTGGACCTCCTCCGACGAAAGTGTGGCAGTGGTAGACAAGGCCGGCGTGGTAACCATGCTGGATGAGGGCATTGCGATTATCCGTCTGGATCTGGTTTACAAGGTCACCGGTGAGAAGATTTCCGTAGCACCAATGTTGATAGGTGTACCGGAAGCGGTTTATGATGTATTCCTCGGAACTTCTGCCAAGGATGCGGAAATCTTACGTAAACTGGCTCCGGGTGAACCGGTAGATCTGAACTTTTACGGCGTAAAGAACTGGAAGAAGAATAACTATGAATATCAGTGGATTTCTTCTGATGAAGAAGTAGCAACCGTAGGAAAAACGGGTGTAGTAACAGCAAAGAAACCGGGGATGGCCATTATCCGACTGAAGTTGAAAGAAAAGACCACCGGCAAATATCTGACGGTGGCACCTGTAGTACTTATCGTACAGGATACAGAAGAATAATGAAATAATAACAGAGAGGCTGTTTGGTAGAAAAAATCATGACGGCCTCTCTATATTTTTTCTCAATAAGAAGATGCAGAAGACGTTGGTAACAAACATCAGCCCGTTAAATAAATCGCTGAGCTCCCATACCAGATTCATGGTCATCTGGGAACCGAAAAATACCATCAGACAGTATAAAAAGCGGTAATAAGTAATCTGATTGGCGCCAAACAGGAATTCTACCGCTTTTTCGCCAAAGAAACACCATCCAAGCAGTGTGGCTACGGCAAAGAGTACAATGGCAATGCCAAGCAGTTTATCTCCGGCAAAGGGAAGCAGGGTAAAAGCGGCAAGAGTATAGTCGCCGGGAGCATAGCCATCAAACAGCCCGGGAACAGCCAGACCTGCACAGACGATAACAAGACCGGTAATACCGCACATAACCACAGTATCCCAAAAGGTGGCACTCATCAGAACCAGAGCCTGTTCTTTTGAGCTGCCGCTGCTGTTTGCGGCAGCAACCGGAGCAGAACCAAGTCCCGCTTCATTGGTAAATAATCCCCTTGCGATGCCCTGCCTTGCCGCAAGAAGGAAAGAACTGCCAAGAAGTCCGCCGGTTACCGAAGAAAAGGAAAAGGCAGAGCTTAGGATGAGCTTTAAGGCATCTAATACCTGGTTTCTTAAGAGAAACAGTAAAATGATGCAGGAAAGCAGGAAAAATCCGCCCATGAATGGAACCAAAAAGCTGCATAAAGTTCCTATACCTGTAATCCCTCCAAGCAGTGCTATGGTAATCACCAGAGCAAGGCATACACCGACAGGAAATTCCGGCAGGTCAAAAAGGGTATGCAGGGTTTCTGTTACGGCACGGCTTTGGGTGGAGCATCCGACACAAAAGGCGGAAGCTAAAAGCAAATAGGCATAGAACCGGGCAGTTTTTGGCCGGTGCAGCTGATTCCTCAGCAAATACATAGGACCGCCGCAGAAACTTCCGTCGGCGCGTGTTTCCCGGAATTTTAGACTCAGAAAACATTCTGTATAGGAGGTCGCCATACCCAGGAAACCGGTAACCCAGCACCAGAAAACAGCACCGGGACCGCCTAAGGCTACAGCTGTAGAAAGACCGATGATGTTGCCGGTACCAAGGGTTGCAGCCAGGGTTGTAGCCAGGGAAGCAAAAGCGCCCAGTCCTGCCGGTTTAGAGGTGTCGGCAGAATCCGATGGTACAGAAACGGACAGGCGCAGTGCCTTTGGCAACATCCTCTGCACAAATCCGGTTTTTTTGGTGAAATACAAATGGGTAAACAACAGAAAGAGAAGTAACGGTCCATTCCAGAAAACACTGTTTACTGTTTGAAGAATAGGGCAAAGGAACGACATGTGGATAACTTTCCTTAATAGTATCATTCATCCACATTTATATGTGGATAACTTGAAAAATATGTGAATAAGTGCGACAAATGTAGAACGACTATTTTCTGCGGATTCTGCAATTTCTTCTTGTATAAAAAGTTAAATTGTGTTATGATTTTTGTATGTAAACAGTTATTTTACAATGGAGAGTCTATATGAGTAGAACACGAAAAGATAAAATAAATCAGATTTTTGGTCAGGCAAATGCAAAACGCTGTTTCTTTGCAGCGTTACTTTCGGTTGCTGTTTTTCCGGTTCTCTTGGTTTTATCTTTGGTTGATGCGGAATTTGCAACAGCCTACATGATTCCGGGAGCTTTTTTTTCTGTTGGTTCCGGAGCATTTGCTTATTTATTTCATCAGGTAGTAAAAAACAAAATGAAGCAGTATTATGACATGGTGGTATTGGCGTATCTTACAGCCTTCCATCTGTTTTTTGTGTATATTGCCCAGACGAATATTCTGTTTTATTATACGGTAGTTGTACTGGCAGCCTATATGGTGTTGTTGCCGTTAGACCGTTATATTATTATGGCACTGGGAGAACTGGTATGCTATATGGCATTGGTAGTAAAAAGCGGTGCAACAGAACTGCCGGTTGGCCAGTTGTTGTTTTTGGCAGGTGTCCACTTGTTTGCCTTTGCTATTTCCAGAGATTTTTATACGACAAAGAAGAACTTCCTTTTAGAAGAGAAAAAACTCCGCCGCGAAATGTACGAATCCGAACATGACCCTATGACCGGCCTTATGAACCGCCGCGGCTTAGAGCGTAAAGTAGAAGATTCCTGGCAGGCAAGCATTAATCGTCAGGAAACAGTGGCGGCATTTGTAATCGACATTGATTTGTTTAAGGCATATAATGACCGATTCGGTCATGTACAGGGCGATGTTTGTATCCGAAAGGTAGCGCAGCGTATTGCAGAAACGGTACGGGGCTATGGCATTGCAGCCCGTATTGGCGGAGAAGAATTCCTGGTATTTATGCGTGGCCGCAGTGTGCAGGAGGCTCATGAACTGGCAGAACAAATCAGAAAAGATGTAGAAAATATGCAAATATCCAAAGGAACCGCAGGCGGTGCCGTTGTTACGGTAAGTGTCGGCATGGATGTCAGATATGCCACGGAAGATACCACTCTGCAGGGACTTTACGGCAGGGCAGACCGGGCATTGTATCAGGCAAAACAGGACGGAAGAAATTGTGTCAGAAGTTCTCAAAGTGCCCGGAACCGAATTACAAGAATCGGTTAGTAAAAAAAGTACTGGTAATTTGAAAAAAGATATGCTATACTATAGGCTATTGTGGGTAGGTGTGCGAAAAATAGTGCCTGCCAAAGGTTTAAGGAGGAAATATATTAATGAGCTGTAAAGTAGAAAATCTCGAAAAGAACATGGCAAAGCTTACAATCGAAGTAAGTGCAGAAGAATTTGAAAAGGCATGTGAAAAGGCTTATCAGAAAAACAAAAATAAAATTAACGTACAGGGCTTCCGTAAGGGTAAAGCTTCCAGAAGCGTTATTGAAAAGATGTACGGTGCAGCAATCTTTTATGAAGATGCAGCAAACGAGTTAATTCCGGATGCATATGCAGAAGCAGCAAAGGAAAGTGGTCTTGACATCGTATCCAGACCGGAAATCGACGTTGTTCAGATTGAAAAGGGTAAGGATTTTATCTTCACAGCAGAAGTTGCAGTTAAGCCGGAAGTAGAGCTTGGCCAGTACAAGGGTGTAGAAGTAGAAAAGGCTCCTGTAGAAGTAACAGATGCTGAATTAGAAGCTGAATTAAACAGAGTACGTGAGCAGAATTCCAGAATGATTACCGTAGACGACAGAGCAATTGCAGACGGTGACTTAGCTAACATCGACTACGAAGGTTTCTGCGACGGTGTTCCTTTCGCAGGCGGTAAGGATGAAGGTTATGACCTTGCAATCGGTTCCCACTCCTTCATCGATACTTTCGAAGAACAGTTAATCGGTAAGAACATCGGTGATGAAGTAGAAGTTAACGTAACTTTCCCAACAGAATACCATGCAGCAGATCTGGCAGGAAAGCCTGCAATGTTCAGGGTTAAGGTAAACGGCATTAAGGTAAAGGAACTTCCTGAATTAGACGACGATTTTGCACAGGATGTTTCCGAATTTGATACTTTAGATGAATACAAGAACGATTTAAAGGCAACACTCCTTGAAAGAAAGGAAAAGGATGCCAAGGCAGTGAAGGAAGAAGCTGTTGTAGACAAGATTATCGAAGGCGCAAAGATGGACATTCCTGAACCAATGATTCAGAACACTGTAGCTCAGATGGCTGAAGATTTCGCTCAGAGAATCCAGGCACAGGGTCTTTCCATCGAACAGTACTTCCAGTTCACCGGTATGAACGCGAATACTTTCATGGAAAATTTAAAGCCACAGGCTCTTAAGAGAATCCAGAGCAGACTCGTATTAGAGGCTGTTGTTAAGGCAGAAGGCCTTACCGCTTCCGATGAAGAAGTAGATAAGGAAATCGCTAACATGGCTGAAATGTATCAGATGGAAGTTGATAAGTTAATGGGACTTATCGGCGAAGATGAAAAGAAGGCTATGGCTGAAGACGTTGCAGTGCAGAAGGCTCTTGAGCTTGTTGTAAATGCAGCAGTAGAAAAGTAATTAAAAAGCTTTGCAAATAAAATCCTGCCCACGTCAGTGGGCGGGCATTTTGCGTTATAGTAAGAAAAATTTAGTGGAGGTTTAACGATATGAGTTTTGTACCTTATGTTGTGGAACAGACCAGTAAGGGTGAACGTTCCTATGATATTTACTCCAGATTATTAAAGGACAGAATTATTTTTCTCGGAGATGAAGTAAACGATACTACTGCAAGTCTTGTAGTGGCACAGCTGCTGTTTTTAGAGGCAGAAGATCCAAAGAAGGACATTCATCTTTATATCAACAGCCCGGGCGGTTCTGTCACTGCGGGTATGGCTATTTATGATACCATGCAATTCATCAAATGTGATGTTTCCACTATTTGTATCGGTATGGCAGCTAGTATGGGTGCTTTCCTGCTTGCAGGCGGTACAAAGGGTAAAAGAATGATTCTTCCGAATTCCGAGGTTATGATTCATCAGCCTTTGGGCGGTGCAAGAGGTCAGGCAACGGAAATCCGTATTGCGGCAGAAAACATTTTAAGAACAAGAAAGAAATTAAATGAAATCCTTGCAGCAAACACCGGTAAGCCGGTAGAAGTAATTGAAGCTGATACAGAACGTGACAACTACATGACTGCAGAGCAGGCGTTGGAATACGGTCTGGTAGATGTTATTGTAAAGGAAAGAGCATAAGCAAGGGTAGACGGAGGTAACTTAAGTGGCAAAATCAGATGACAAAAATATGGTTTGCTGTTCTTTCTGCGGAAAGCGCCAGGATCAGGTGCACCGGATGCTCGCCGGAATGGACGGGGTATTTATTTGTGATGCCTGTATTGAACTTTGCGCTGAAATTATGGATGAAGAGGATATGGATTCCGAAGAAGTATCTACCACCGGTTATGCACAGGAACAGGGTATTAATCTGCTGAAGCCGAAGGAAATCAAAGAGTTCCTCGACCAGTATGTAGTTGGCCAGGAGGAAGCAAAAAAGGTGCTTTCGGTAGCCGTTTACAATCATTATAAAAGAGTTTTATCTGCGGAAGAATCCGAAGTAGAACTTCAAAAAAGTAATATTTTGATGATGGGTCCTACCGGTTCCGGTAAAACCTATCTGGCCCAGACATTGGCAAAGCTTCTCAATGTACCGTTTGCAATTGCAGACGCAACAACCTTAACAGAAGCCGGTTATGTAGGTGAAGACGTAGAAAATATTTTGTTAAAAATTATTCAGGCAGCTGATTTTGATATTGAGCGTGCGGAATACGGAATTATCTATATTGACGAAATTGATAAAATCACACGAAAGTCTGAAAACACCTCTATTACCAGAGATGTATCCGGCGAAGGTGTACAGCAGGCGTTGTTAAAAATCTTAGAGGGAACGGTAGCATCTGTTCCGCCGCAGGGCGGCAGAAAGCATCCGCAGCAGGAGTTTATCCATATTGATACGACCAATATTCTTTTCATCTGCGGCGGTGCTTTTGACGGTTTGGAAAAAATCGTGGAAAGCCGTATCGGCGAAAAGTCTATGGGTTTTGCAGCAACCTTGTATGAAAAAGAAGACAAGAACATCGGCGAATTGTTCCGTCAGGTTATGCCGCAGGATTTGGTGAAATTCGGGCTGATTCCTGAGTTTATCGGACGTGTTCCTGTGCATGTGGCACTGGATATGTTAGATGAAGAAGCGCTTATCAGTATTTTGCGTGATCCAAAGAACGCTTTGACGAAGCAGTATCAGAAGCTGTTTGAACTGGATGGCGTGGAATTGGAATTTGAGGAAGAGGCATTACGCGTTTTCGCAAAACGTGCTTTGGAATATAAGACGGGTGCAAGAGGTCTTCGCTCCATCATGGAAAAAACTTTGTTGGAAACTATGTATCAAATGCCTTCCGATGAGTCGATTTTGAAGTGTATTGTTACAAAAGAGTCGGCGGAAGGAACCGAGCAGCCAAGTCTGCTTGTAAGATAAAGCAGTAAGAAAATAGGTTGATACAGGCTGGCAGAACATCCCAAGGACGCATGTCAGCCTGTTTACTTTTGTTGTAATGTTAGAGAGGAAGAGAACAATGAGTGAAGATAAACAGCGGATGCCAGTGGTGGCATTAAAAGGAATTACGATGCTTCCGGGCATGTTGATTCACTTTGATATACAAAAGGAGTCCAGTATCAGTGCTATTAATGTAGCACTCCGGGAAGGACGCCAAATTTTGGTAGTGACCCAGAAAAATACAGCAACCGATGACCCGAACCAGGTGGATTTATATCCGATGGGTACCATTTCTTCCGTAAAGCAAATGATTAAAATGCCGGGAAATCAAATCCGGGTATTGGCTACGGGAATTCGCAGAGGATATTTGGAAGAACTGGTTTCTACCGAACCGCATTTGGAAGGCCTGGTTTCCATGCCGGAAGAGGTGAATGCAGACAGTCTTACGGTAATTGAGCAGAGAGCAATGCTGCGGGGCTTAAAGGATATTTTAGAGGTATATGTCTCTATCAACGATAAGTTTGGAAAAGATGTAGTAAAACAGTTAATGAGCGCGGATACGGTTGATACTTTGATTAATCAACTGGCAGTCAGCATTCCTATGACAGTTACATCTAAGCAGAAAATTCTGGATGCAACACATATTGTGGAACGATATGAGGCAATAATGGTTATTATTGCCAATGAAATAGAAATCCTCCGGATAAAAAAGGATTTGCAATCTAAGGTAAAGGCCAAAGTAGATAAAAATCAAAAAGACTACGTTTTGCGGGAACAGTTAAAAGTTATCCGTGGTGAATTAGGTGACGGCTCTACCGGTGACGAGATTCCTGAGTTTTATGAAAAAGCAGAAAAACTTGTTGCAAGCGAGGAAGTAAAGCAGAAAATCAAAAAAGAAATTGACCGGTATAAAACAGTACTGGGCAGTCAGTCGGAAAGTGCCGTGGCAAGAGGCTATGTGGAAACCCTGCTTTCCTTACCGTGGGATTATGCAACCAAGGATAATTTGGATATCATCAGAGCGGAAAAGATTCTGAACCGTGATCATTACGGTTTGGAAAAGGTAAAGGAACGTGTGCTGGAATTTTTAGCGGTACGTGCACTGAATGAAAAAGGCCAGTCGCCGATTATCTGCCTGGTAGGCCCTCCGGGAACCGGTAAAACCTCCATTGCGAGAAGTGTTGCCACTGCCTTGAAGAAGGAATATGTGCGCATCTGCCTCGGTGGTGTCAGGGATGAAGCAGAAATCCGCGGACACAGAAGAACTTATGTGGGTGCTATGCCGGGACGCTTAATTCAGGCATTAAAGTCTTCTAAGGTAAAGAATCCTTTGATGTTGTTGGATGAGATTGATAAAGTCAGCAGTGATTTTAAGGGTGATGTGGGTTCTGCTTTGTTGGAAGTATTGGATCCGGAACAGAATAAACATTTTACAGACCATTATGTGGAAATTCCGGTGGATTTATCTGAAGTATTGTTTATTTGTACGGCAAATTCAACCCAGACAATTCCGAAGCCTCTGCTCGACCGTATGGAGCTGATTGAAGTCCATAGTTACACGGAAAATGAAAAGTTCCATATTGCAAAAGAGCATCTGGTTCCAAAGCAGCTGGAAAAGCATGGTCTCAGCAAAAAGGAGCTGCAGATTTCAGCGGACGGTTTGAGGGAAGTAATTTCCGGATACACAAGAGAAGCCGGTGTGCGTTCCCTGGAACGTAAAATTGGCGAGTTGTGCCGTAAAACAGCAATGGAAGTATTAAAGGCAAGACAGGATAACCGTGAGTTTGCCGGAATAAAAATAACAAAGAAAAATGCTTCGGAATATCTTGGCAAGAGAAAATACCGTCAGGACAAGAAAAACGAGAAGGCAGAAGTCGGCATTGTCCGTGGACTTGCCTGGACGGAAGCAGGTGGCGACACCTTACAGATTGAAGTAAACAGTATGCCGGGCAAGGGTGTTTTACAGTTGACCGGTAAGCTGGGTGAAGTAATGAAGGAATCTGCCCAGATTGCGCTAAGCTATGTACGCTCGGTGGCAGAGCAGGCACAGGTTTCGGAAGAATACTTCGAGCAGCATGATTTTCATCTTCATGTGCCGGAGGGTGCTGTTCCAAAGGACGGTCCTTCTGCAGGTATTACCATGGCAACGGCATTTTATTCTACCGTAACGGGAGTTCCGGTAAAGGCGGAGGTTGCTATGACCGGTGAAATTTCCCTGAGAGGCAAAGTGCTTCCAATCGGTGGTTTGAAGGAAAAACTGCTGGCTGCAAAACAGGCCGGAATAAAACTGGTTCTGATTCCTAAGGAAAACGAAGCAGACCTGAATGAGATTTCAGAAGAAATTACAGCAGGAATGGAAATTATTCCGGTATCTAAAATGGAAGAAGTATTGAACCTGGCGTTAGCGAAATAGCGGCACGGATATAACAGGAAATAAGGAGAATTTATATGAATGTAAATAATGTATCTCTGGAAACCGTATGCGGTATTACAAGTACCCTGCCGGAAAATACATTGCCTGAATTTGCCTTTGCGGGGAAGTCCAATGTGGGAAAATCCTCTCTCATTAATGCACTGATAAACCGAAAAGCTCTGGCAAGAACATCGGCTCAGCCGGGAAAAACCCAGACTATTAATTTTTATAATGTGGAAAATGCCCTGTATTTCGTAGATCTTCCGGGCTACGGCTATGCCAAAGTGTCCCAGGAGATTAAGGCAAAATGGGGTAAAATGATAGAACGTTATCTGCAGAAATCCAAGCAGTTAAAGCTGGTCTTTCTGCTGATTGATATCCGGCATGAACCTTCTGCAAATGACAAGAATATGTATGAGTGGATTGAATATAATGGCTTTGAACCGGTCATAATTGCTACAAAGCTGGATAAAATTAACCGTAGCCAGGTGCAGAAGCACTTAAAAATGCTGCGTACCGGTCTGGGATTGAAAAAAGAAACCATTTTGATTCCGTTTTCTTCTGAAACAAAACAGGGAAAGGAAGAAGTTTGGAATATTATTGATTCCTATCTGGCAGGAAACGGGGAAGTAGAGGAAGAAGAATGAAAAAATATCTGACAAAGGAAATGCGAAAGAGAATTCTTCTTATGCTGGTGGGAGTATTCTTCATGGGCGTAGGCGTACAGTTTTTAAACCGCACCAATTTAGGCCCGGATCCGTTCTCGGCAATGAATTACGGATTTGCTGAAATGTTCGGAATCAGTTTTGGTACGTTCCAACTGTTGTTCAATGCGGTGCTGTTTCTTATTGTGCTTTTTAAGGACAGAACCTTATTTGGCTTAGGTACCATCGGAAATATGGTAATTGTAGGATATTCTGCGGACTTTACCGGCTGGGTAGTGGATAAGCTGGGCTTTTTCCCTACGGCAGAAGAGATGACGCTCGGTATTAAGATTGGCATTATGATTCCTACCCTGATTCTGTTCTTGTTTGCTGCAGCTCTTTATATGAACTGCGGTCTGGGTACATCTCCTTATGATGCCCTTCCGCTGCTATTACATCAGGGAATAGAAAAGGCCACAAAGAAACAGATTCCGTATAAATTTGTACGTATGTTGTACGACGGAATTGCTACTGTTGTGGCGATTTTCGTAGGAGGCACCGTAGGTGTGGTTACCGTCCTGATGGTATTCACTTTGGGACCATGCGTGGATTTTGTATCCGGTCTGGTAAAAAAGAGTGGTATTTTTGAAACGAAATAATTATTTGTCGGTAGATTGCGGACCGGCAGTCAGGGTGGAAATCAGGTAGCCGTAGATATCGGCACTGCATTCTTTCCAACGGCTGCAGATTAAATCCGCTTCTGCGGCAGAAGTTACCAGTAAATTAATATGAACGAGTTCGCTGTCACGTTCTTCCACACGGAGTTCCACAACGAACTCGTTTTTCTTTGCCTCATAATAATCGGCAGTGTTGGAAACCATTTCGCGAAGCTGATATTCTTTTTCGGAAAGGTATGCGTCGATTTCATCCCGGATGGCAACCGAAATTCTGGTATAGAAAAAGGAAAGGGTTTCTTTGCCGGAAGCAGTGATGCGATACAGATAGGTATTGTGGGAGCGCTCCAGCTCTACAAATTTATCTTCAATTAATTCTTCCAGAATCTGATTGATTGTAATATAATCACAATATTCTTTGTCTAAAATAAAACGCGTAAGTTCAGTGTTGGTAATCGGGAAATCCATACGGTCTAAAATATATAAAATAATTAATTTATACAGCATTAAAGCATCGGATTGCATGGCGGTAAATCTCCTCCCTGAATAATATTTTTATCTTTCAGTAGTTTTCGCAGGTCATTTTGTACCCGCTTTTTATCAATGCTCCATAAAGGAGCAATCAGCTGGTTACGCGGACCGTCACCGGTGAGCCGGTAAATTACAATGTGTGCCGGAATACGCGGAAGCAGTTCGGTCAAAATATGAAAGTACTGTTCGCGCTCCAAACAGGAAAAGGCATGGTCGTGTAAAAAACCTTCATAATCGGCCGCTAAGCCTGTCCCTTTTAAAATATGCAGCAACTGCAGCTTTATTCCATGTATCGGAAGTGCACAGATATAATCTATGGTATGTTTCATATCATCCGTGGTTTCGTAGGGTAAACCAAGGATGCAGTGAACGATAACCGGTATTTCTAAAGTATTTAAATTCCGCACTGCCTGTTCGAAAACAGAATTGTCATAACAACGGTTGATATACTCGACAGACTCCTGTTTTGCGGTTTGGAGTCCAAGCTCCACATAGACCGGTTTTATTGCCGCAAGTTCCTTCAAAAGAGCAAGAACCGTATCCGGAAGACAGTCAGGTCTTGTACCAATAAAAAGTGCTTCTACCTCCGGACGAAGGATGGTTTCCGTAAACAGACTGCGTAAGTATTCTATAGGGGCATAAGTGTTGGTATAAGATTGATAATAGGCTACATAACCGTAAGGTGCGCCGTTTTTCGGCAATTTGTTTTTTATCCGGGCTTTAGCTGTATCCAACTGTTCGGTAATGGTGATTTGGCGAGGAGCGGCAAAATCGCCGGACCCCATGGCACTGCAAAATGTGCAACCGCCAATTCCTTTGTTACCGTCACGGTTTGGGCAGGTCATACCGCCGTCCAAGGAGAGACGGTACATTTTTTTTCCGAAGGTTTCTTTAAAATATTCATCTGCACTGAAAAAATACGGTTTCATTGCCTGTTTTTCCTCTTTTATGTAGAAGTCGTACAATTAATTATTCTATCACTGAAAAAGTTTTTCGTCAATGAATACGAATTACTATTATATTATCCAATCAGTAGTTGATGAAGGTACTTACCTTATCCAGTAGGGAAAGTGTGCTGATAAGCACTACATTTTGTGAAAAGAGCTTGTTTTTGTATAAAAATAGGCTCTTTTTTAGAATTTGTTGAAAGCGAAAAGTTCATTTTTTAACACGCAAGTCCGTTTTTTGGGACTCCTTAATTTATATAATATTTATATAAAAAAGAGAAAGGAGTTCCTATATGAGTAGAAAAATAAGTAAAGATGATATTCAAAAACAACTTAATACATATTCTCTTACAGAAATAATTAGTATGTTAAATACATATTCTGCATCAACTAGCACCGATGTAAGTGCAGTAAAGAAAAGTCTTATTATTAATGATTTTCAAAACAGACTTGTTAATAACAATATAAACACAGATTGTCCTTATTGTAAAGGAAAAAATATTGTAGGGTTTGGTAAAAATGGTAATATTAAAAGATTTAAGTGTAAAGCTTGTAGTAAAACATTTACACTCTTCACAAATACTATCTTAGAGAAAACAAAATATCATTGGGACATATGGATTGCTGTGCTTTCTATGGTGCTTAATAATATACCAGTAGAACATATAGTTGAAACTCTTCATAAGGACTATAAGCTTTTAGAACTTGATTATAAGACAGTTTTCCTTTGGAAGCACAAAATCATTCACGCACTAGCTAGTATGCCGCTTCCTCGTCTTTCTGGTGTAATACAGATAGATGAAACTTTCTTTAGGGAATCACAGAAAGGCTCCAGGGAGTTAGTTTCATTTGTAAAGGGAGAAAATAGAACTCCAAGGTACGGCAGAGTATCATCAAATTATGGTGTAATGGGAAATGAGTATGCTAATGTAGTGTGTATGGTTGACTTAAAGGGCTTTTGTGTATCAAAAGTAATTGGCCTTGGCAAACTTACAAAGGAAGTCTTTACTGATATGTTTGATTCTTATATTGATAATCCTTCCTTCATCTGTGCTGATGGAAACTTTGTTTATAAGAATTATTGTGAGCTTAAGAATATTCCTCTTTATATAAAACCTTCAAACTACCTTAAAACAATTACTGATAATGGCTATGAAACACCTGATTGGAGTTCTACTACACTTGCTGCTAAGCAGGAAGAAGAGAATCAGAAAATATTAGAGAAGCTTTACTATAAAAGACAGATTGATTACATTGTAGGCAGAGATGATTTAAGCTATAAGGAGTTTTATGAATTAAAGAATGCTAACAGCCTTTCTCTTGCGAGAGTAAATCAGTTTCACGGTGAACTTAAAAGATTTCTTGTGTGTAATCCTAAAGGAGTATCAACTAAATATTTAGAAGATTACATTGGCTTTTATACATACCTTAGAAACTGGAAAGTAAGCAACGGTCATTACCCATCTTCCCTTACAGATGCCGAAAGTATATTCATTGACATTTTAAAAGGAAAAACTAATTATACAAACAAGGATTTAAAGGAAGCAGAAATTACTCTTCCAAAGGCAAGTGATAAGTATATGACGCTTCTTAAAGAGAAAACTGAACGGATGAGAACGCTTACCAAGAACCCATACTTTAAATATGATGAAGAGGATAATGTAGTAAGCTTTAACAAACGCAAGTTCCTTGAGGATATTCCCTTATATAAACTTAATGAGCTTTGTAAAAAATACCGTATTCCAAGTAAGTATGTTAAGTATAGTAAAATTAGTGAGCTTCTAACCAAACCTCATATTGATGATGATATACTTCTTCTCATAGGTGAACACAGACACTATGACATTAGTGAAGAAGACCTTGAGGTAATTAAGTCTAAGAAATATAGTCATTAATTTTATGGAATAAAATAATCATAAAATGTATAAGATATATTAAGAAGATGGAAAACTTATATAAAAAAGAGCATTAAAAAACCTGATGTTGACAGCATCAGGAAAAAGATTGCTCTTTTTTTATTTGTTTTGTAACAAATAAAAGAAGTGGAAAACTTATAAAGTTATTCTTCTAATAACTTTAATAAATAATAGATAGTTTTGAGAATATTAGCAATTATAATAATTACTTTATCCCAATGGCTATTTCTATTATCTTTCATTAAATTTCCTCCATCAATTATTTTTTACAAGAGCTTTATACTCCATATAAATATTAATTGATAGCTTCTTTTATTGTTACTTTTATACAACTCTATCATACGCTTCAAACTCCTTTCTTGTTGTATAAAATATATTACATAAATTGTAAAACACTTATTAATAAAAACAGCTTTATAAATAATAATTTATCCTAATTTCAAATTTGATTTACCCTTATTATTGTGCTATAATGAACTAAAGTGCCAAAGCAAAAAGGAGAGAATTACTTATGAGAAAATTTATTTTATATACAAGCTTATTAACTTTAGGTCTTTTATGTGCTTGCGGAAGCAAAGAAACATCTGTTGTACCTTCCCTTGCTCCAACTAATACACAAGTCCCATCCCTTGTTCCTACCTCAACTATAGAGCCAACGGAAGCAGTAGAGCCAACACTCTTGCCTACCATTACTCAAGAGCCTGTAATAGAGCCTACCTCGATTATAGAGCCAACTAAGGAGCCAAACTCTACTCCAACACCATCACCTTTACCTACCTTAACAAGTACTCCGAGTCCAATGCCTACAGCAACAAGCACTCCAAGTCCAGAACCTACTCCAAGTAGCACTCCGACTCCAGAGCCTACAGTAACAAATACTCCTGTTCCTACGGCTACTCCAAAGCCAACAGAAACCCCAGTGCCTACAGTAACAAACACTCCAGTTCCAACGGCAACTCCAGTGCCAACTGCTACAAGTACACCAGTTCCTACGGCTACTCCAAAGCCTACTCCGACAGCAACTCCTAAGCCTACTGCTACTCCAACTCCAGAACCTACTAAGGCTCCAGTAGTTAATGATGGTAGTATGATGACTTGGGGTGACACTATTGAATTGGATAAAATTGGAGTATCTATACCAGTTCTTGACGATTTCAACGACCTTGGCCTTACTGAGGACGGTTGGTTTGGTGATGCCGAAACACCTGGTTATGGTGAGAAGCAGTCTGAAATTCTTTGGGCTACATTAGAAGCAACTCACGATGCACTTCTTGATAAGGGTGTAATTGGTAATTCTTCCAATGGCTTTTCCTTAAGTAACGGTAGTCTTGAATGGCATTATTCTGGTTGGTCTGCTACTGGTGACCTTGAATTAAATAAAAATAAAACTGCTGGATACTATGAGGTTGTAGTTAATGTCAACTTAAAGGAAGATATTTACACTGGTAAGGACGTTGCTCCTTACAGCAGGGAAATTTTGGTTGCTATGTTATCTATGATAAGTAGTGAGCCAACTGTGTTATTTGATTATCTTTACGATGGTCTCTATGGTGATTCTTCTGATATTTACACAAAGAAGTTTTACCCTATTGCAGACTGTGCAGTAAGGTATGCAATCGAAGATTCCTACCTTACAGAAAATGGCGGAATGCATATCGTATTTGAGATTAAACCTCGTTAATTTCAAATACAAAAATATGTCTCTTACCTAAGAAACAAATCATATTGTACAGAGGAGATAAAATATGTACCCAAGATGGTAGTATTCCAACTGTAGAAGCCTAAGAGCCAAAGGACGGGCAGAAGTTAAACTTCCCGCACATCTTCGCCCTTAGTTACCTTCGTTTCACTTAAATAATTTGTTTGAGCTTGAGAGAGTGCTATGGGCATAAATAGTTATTCTCATTGGTTAATAAGGAAAGTTTTTTATATAAAATAAAAATTCCCAAAGGAGTTGAACCTTTGGGAATTTTTTGTTATAATGAGATTTGTGCTAACTAGAGCGCTAGGAGAACTTTCTATAAATTGAGAAAGGAGGGTGTGCCTATGATTAGGAAACTTTTGAAATTTCTAAAAAAAGTACTAACCAAAAAAGTAACCCAGAGAAACATTATTCGAATGCTTACGTTTGCAAGAAATACTGTCGCTGGTTATGCCATCGAAATGATTCTTGAAGATATAAGTAAGTATTTTTAAAATAATGCCTGCAAGGGAGGTCAATGGCTTAGTGTGTTGCAGCACATTAAGTCGTTGGCTTTTTTTCTTTCTAATTTTAAAAAGTTTTTATATTTTTATTTTATCTTACCATTCTGAAAATACAATCCTTAAGGTGTTTGAGAAAATAAAAAGTGTTCTAAGAGAAAAAGACCTATTGGAGAAATCCCTTTAGGTCTTTTTATTATGTTTTTCCTACTGTTAAATTTTACGGTTTTCAACTCCAAGAAAATGCCTATTTTAAGGGATTTTGAAGCGAAAAGGGCTTAAATAAAGGGGATAGAACCATCAACTGATTATTGGATAATATAAAATTACTACTTTTCTTTTTTTAAAAGATGATGTATAATAAATTAAATTCATAAGTCTTCTTATGTTATTTATTGTTTCCCTATAAATCCCCCAACAAACTTAGAAGTAAAAAGGAGAATAAGAGTTATGGCAGATTATTCGGTATGGTCTCTTTCGGAATTAAAGGAAGAGGCAAAAAAAAGAGGGTTAAAAGGCATTTCTACCATGCGGAAAACGGAATTAGTGGAGTTATTGTCTGAGCAACCTGAAGCAAAGGAGCAGAAAGCTTCCGTAAAAGATGAAACAAAAAATGTACCGGCTGTTGAGGAAGGGAAAGAAGAGCCGGTAACAGAAGAATCCCGGATACAGGAAGAGAAAAAAGCTTCGTATCAGAGTGCACCGGAGCGTCGTCCCGTACAATATCAGGAAAAAGGACAAGCAGGATATCCCGTGCAGCGTCGTCCGGCTGCACAGTCTTTTGTACAGCAGCCGAGACCGGCATATAATACTCAGCAAAGCGGCTATAACCAACAGCGTCCGCAGGCGGCAGCTGCTTCGCAGGAACAGCCAAAGGGACCTACTCCGCAGGATATCGCAGCGATGTCGCCAAAGGAACTGGAAGCATTGGACAGCGGTGAAACAAAAACAGGTATACTCGAAATCATGCCGGAGGGCTTTGGTTTTATTCGTTGTGACAACTATCTTCCGGGTGAAAATGACGTGTATGTAAGTACGCCGTTGCTTCGCAAATACGGACTCCGTACCGGTGATATTGTTTCAGGTAATACAAAAATCCGTACGGCAACGGAGAAATTCAGTCCGTTGTTATATGTAAAATCCATTAATGGTGTGCAGGTGACGGAAACTCCGATGAGAAGACCACGCTTTGAACATCTGACACCAATCTTTCCAAATGAGAGAATTCATCTGGAAACGCCGGGCTGTCCGCTTGCCATGCGTATGGTGGATTTAATTTCCCCAATCGGCAAAGGCCAGAGAGGAATGATTGTTTCCCAGCCAAAAACAGGTAAAACCACGTTGCTTAAGCAGGTAGCTAAGGCTATTACAAAAAATCACCGGGATATGCATCTGATTATTTTGCTTATTGATGAACGTCCGGAGGAAGTTACCGATATTAAAGAATCTATTGAAGGAGAAAAGGTAGAAGTCATCTATTCCACCTTTGATGAACTTCCGGAAAATCATAAACGCGTATCTGAAATGGTAATTGAACGGGCGAAGCGTCTGGTAGAGCATAAAAAGGATGTTGTAATCTTGCTCGACAGTATCACTCGTCTTGCCAGAGCTTACAACTTAACTGTACAGGCCAGTGGCCGTACGCTGTCCGGCGGTCTTGATCCGGCAGCACTTCATATGCCAAAGAAATTCTTTGGTGCTGCCCGAAATATGAGAGAGGGCGGAAGTCTTACCATTCTTGCTACTGCCCTGGTAGACACCGGCAGCCGCATGGATGATGTGGTATTCGAGGAATTTAAAGGAACCGGTAACATGGAATTGGTTCTGAACAGAAATCTGTCCGAACGTCGTGTGTTCCCTGCCATTGATTTACCGAAGTCCGGCACCAGACGGGAAGATCTTTTACTTAATCCTAATGAACTGGAAGCGTCTACCATAATGCGTCGGGCGTTAAACGGAGTAAAGTCGGAAGAGGCTACGGAAAATATTATCAAGCTGTTCACCCAGACAAGAAATAACGCCGATTTTATAGAAATGATAAAAAAGACAAAAATTATAAATTAACCTATTGCATTTAAAAAAGTTTTATGCTACAATGTAAAAGCTGTTTATTATGCGGTTAATAATCGTAATGTTTAAAATAAGAGGTGAAAAGAATGAAAGAAGCTATTCAGCCAAAGTACTATCAGGCAAAGGTAACATGTAACTGCGGTAACGAATTCGTAACTGGTTCCACCAAGAGCGAAATTCACGTAGAAATCTGTTCCAAGTGTCATCCTTTTTATACCGGTCAGCAGAAAGCTGCTGCTGCTCGTGGTGCTATTGAAAAGTTCAACCGTAAGTATGGTTTAACACAGTAGTAGACAAAAATATAAGGTTAAAAATCAGGTTGAGCTAACAATGTTTTGCTCAACCTGTTTTTAAATATAGTCAAGACGAGTTTTTGCAACAGCATTTTTGAAAAGCGTCTTTTCAAAAAATGCTGCTACAAAAGCTCGTGCGCGGGGGATATCCCCGCACAGTTTGGAAATTCAAAGAATTTCCAAACTTGGCTCAATAAACTGAAGGAGGAACCAAAGTATGAAACCATCCGGAATAGGCGGACAGGCGGTCATCGAAGGTGTTATGATGAAAAACGGCAATAAGTATGCCGTAGCTGTCAGAAAACCAAATAAAGAAATTGCTATTGAAACAAATACCCTTCCTGAAAGAAAAAATAAGGTTTTAAGCCTGCCAATTGTTCGAGGAGTGGTGGCATTTGTTGACTCCTTGTCCCTTGGAATGAAAACCTTGACTTTTTCTGCATCTTTTTATGAAGAAGAAGAGGAAGAATCCAAATTTGAAAAGAAATTAAATGAGATGACAAAAGGCCATGCAGATGGAATATTAAACGGTTTTACCATGGTTTTGGCAGTAGTGCTTGCCGTGGGGATTTTTGTGGTTGCACCGATGCTGTTGGCAGGCTTCCTGGCCGCAAAGATTGACAACCCGACCGTACTTGCCGTGTTGGAAGGTGTCTTCCGTTTGTTGATTTTTGTATTATATATTGTTTTGATTGCGAGAATGAAAGACATCAAGCGTCTGTTTATGTATCATGGAGCAGAGCATAAGTCGATCAATTGTATCGAAAACGGACTGCCGCTTACGGTAGAAAATGTAAGAAAGCAGAGCAGGGAACATAAGCGTTGCGGTACCAGCTTTATGCTCACGGTGATGGTAATCAGTATTATTTTCTTTATTTTCATCCGGGTAGAGAATACATTACTTCGTTTTGTGATACGCTTATTACTGATTCCTGTAATTGCCGGTGTTTCTTATGAGTTTATCCGTTTGGCGGGAAGAAGTAATAATCCGATCGTGAATATACTCAGCAGACCGGGTATGTGGCTTCAGGCATTAACCACAAGAGAGCCGGACGATTCCATGATTGAAGTGGCCATGGCTTCTGTTGAAGCAGTATTTGATTGGCACGCGTTTATCGAAAAGGATAGTAAGAAATCTAAGAAAAATTCAAAAAACAGTAAAAATAATAAGAACAATAAGGGCGGCAAAAAGCCGGAACCTGCAAAGGAAGAAAAAAAGGCAGAAGAAGCAGTAGCGGCAACACAGGAAACAGTGGCTGCAGAAGAACTGACTGCAACAAAGGAAGCAGCGGGTGAGGTGCCTAAGCAGGAAGAAGTGAAGGCAGAAGCTCCGGCCCAGCCTTTAGAAATAGATATTGCGCAGTTATTTGATATTAAACTTACCAGTGCAGCTTCTGCACCAAAGAAGGGCAAAGCACCAAAGAAGGATCCTATGCCTGCAGCAACCAAGGCTGTTGCAGCGAGTCTTTCCAAGGATGAAGACGATGACGATATTTTAAAAGCACTGGATATGTACTTTGAATTTAAGGGTCCGAAGTCGGTTATGGAAATTTCCGACGAAGTGGAAGAGGATACCGAGGGATGATTACCTGTAAGGAAGCGTTGGGGCAGGTTGTGAACATGTTGGTAGTAGCAGGTGTCCCGGATGCGGACATAGATGCATGGTATCTGTTTGAATATGTTACCGGAATGAGCCGTTCTTCGTATTTCCTCCATAAAGAAGAGGAAATAGAGCAGGAACAGGCAGCAACTTTGGTAAAGTTGGCGGAACAGAGAGCCAAAAGAGTCCCGTTACAGTATATTACCGGCAGTCAGGAATTTATGGGATATTCATTTCTGGTGAGTCCCGCAACGTTAATTCCAAGACAGGATACGGAAATCCTGGTAGAGGAAGTAAGCCGGGAAGCAAATGGAAAACGGGTGCTTGATTTATGTACCGGAACAGGTTGCATCTTACTCAGCCTGGCAAAAATGTGCCATTTGCCGGATGCGGTGGGAACCGATATTTCAGCGGAAGCTATTGAAACCGCAAAAAGTAATGCCACGCGGTTAGATGCAATTGCAGAATTTTACTGCGGGGATTTGTTTGATGCGGTGCCAACGGGCAGATGCTTTGACATTATAGTATCCAATCCACCTTATATTCCGTCTGCGGTTATCGAAACACTTATGCCGGAAGTAAAAGAGCATGAGCCGATGAGTGCGTTAGACGGCGATGAAGACGGTTTATTCTTTTACAGAAAAATTATTCATGAAGCAAATAAGTTCCTGGCAAATCAGGGTAGAATTTTCTTTGAAATCGGTTGTGAACAAGGGGAGGATGTGTCCTTGCTATTGAGAGAAAACGGGTTTCAGAATATTCGTGTGATAAAAGATTTGGCAGGACTGGACCGGGTGGTCAGTGCCACTTTGGTAAAATAGAGAGGTAGAAAGAAATGTTTGATAAATTAGAGGATTTATTAAGACGCTTTGAAGAAATCCAGAACGAATTAAGTGAGCCTACCGTAGTCAGCGATCAGAACCGTTTCCGCAAGCTGATGAAGGAGCAGAACGATTTGACTCCGATTGTAGAAGCTTATACCGAGTACAAAAAGGAAAAGCAGAATATTGAAGACAGTCTGATGATTCTGGAAGAAGAAAGCGACGAAGAAATGAGAGAACTGGCAAAGGAAGAGTTAAATGCCAGCAAAGAAAACGTAGAAGCATTAGAACAGAAGTTAAAGGTTTTACTGCTTCCTAAGGACCCTAATGACGATAAAAACGTTATTGTGGAACTTCGTGCAGGTACCGGCGGTGATGAGGCAACCCTGTTTACCGCAGAAATTTACCGCATGTATTGTAAATATGCAGAATCCCAGCGTTGGAAGACGGAATTGATTTCTGTCAGTGAAAACGGTATTGGTGGTTTCAAGGAAGCAATCTTCATGGTAAACGGTGCCGGTGCATATTCTAAGTTAAAATATGAAAGTGGTGCCCACCGTGTACAGCGTGTGCCGGTAACAGAATCCCAGGGACGTATCCAAACCTCTGCCATTACGGTAGCAATTATGCCGGAAGCAGAAGAAGTAGATATTGAAATTAATCCGAACGACTGCCGTATCGATGTGTTCCGTTCCTCCGGTAACGGTGGACAGTGCGTTAATACCACCGACTCTGCTGTTCGTTTGACCCATATTCCTACAGGTATCGTAATTTCCTGTCAGGATGAAAAGTCCCAGTTAAAGAACCGTGATAAGGCGTTTAAGGTATTACGTTCCAAATTGTATGAACTGGAGTTGGAAAAGGCTCAGTCTGCAGAAGCAGCGGCAAGAAAGAGTCAGGTTGGCTCCGGTGACCGTTCCGAAAAAATCCGTACCTATAACTTCCCACAGGGACGTGTAACCGACCACAGAATCAATCTTACCACATACAATCTGGATGCGGTAATGAACGGTGATTTACAGAAGTTCATCGATTCCTTAATCGCAGCCGACCAGGCAGAAAAATTGGCTGCTATGGCAGAAGAAAATTAATAGTATAAGATAAGAAAAGCCTGTTTGCGTGAAAACTGATATGTACCCTCTTTACTGGACACCCAGTAAGGAGGGTTATTTTTATGCGATACTCTTATGAGTTCAAAAGAAAGTGTGTTGAAATGTATTACGAAGGAAGGTATCCAGAAACACCAGAAGGCATCTCTGAATGGA
>JAGAQI010000031.1 GCA_017622795.1 Lachnospiraceae bacterium | reverse complement strand
GCATCAGCACGAAGGTCGGGTTTTCTTTGAGAAGTCCGTTAAAGAACTGCTTAAAACATTTTCCCATTAGTTCGCACCTCCTAATCTGGTCTGAAGTTCTTTCATGAAGCAGATACCTGCGTTAACACCCTTAATAACACCGTCGGTTGTAAAGGTAGCACCACTGATGGCATTGATTTCGCCCTCGCCTGCACCACTCTTTACGGACACTAACTGATCCGCTTTGTTGCCTGCAAACTGGTCTTTAAATGCCGGTTCGTCTGCCTTCATACCGATACCAGGAGTTTCCTTAATGGAAAGGAATGCAAGACCGGTAACTACGCCCTCGGTATTATAACCGAAGGTAAGAGTCATTACGTCATATGCCTTTAAGGTAACGGATGCCACATAACCGATATGGTTGCCGGAAGCATCATTTACCAGACATACTTCATCTAAGGTTACATTGGAGAAACCGCCGTTTGCTAAAATGGCGTCTGCTTCTTCCATTGTTTTTGCCAAAATATCGCTGCCGGACGCCTCAATAATCTGCTCTGCCTCAGGAAATACTTCTCTGTAAGCTTCTGCCTTTGCCTCTGCTGCCAGCTGGGCAATTCTGTCTTTGGTAAGTTCGTTTACAAAACCAAGTGCCAATGCTGCGATAAGGGAAATTGCGCAAAGGATAAGTGCATCCTTAATCATGCTTTGTTTCTTTTTCTTAGCCATTACTTGAGACCTCCTTTCCCAAAAGGTCTAGGCATGGTCATCTTTTCAATTAACGGTACCAGCAGATTTGCAATGATGATGGCATAGGAAACGCCCTCTGCATTATTGCCGTAAAAACGGAACAAACCGGTAAGAATACCAAGCAGGATACCGAAAACAATCTGACCGCCCTTGGTAATAGGGGAAGTAACATAGTCCGTTGCCATGAAGAATGCACCAAGCATTAAACCACCGGTGCAAAGCTGACATGCAAGGAAATAAAAGTCAAAGCCATGTCCGCCCAGTAAAAGTACAAATACGGAGAAGGTTAACAGGTATGCCAGCGGAATACGCAGGGAGATTACCTTACGGTATACCATGTAAGCGGCACCCAGTAAAATCATGGCAGCACTTGTTTCACCGATAACACCACCGGTAAAACCAAAGAACGCATCAAAGAGACTGATGGTTTCGCCTGCCTTTAATGCAGCCAAAGGAGTGGCACCGGAGATACCGTCTACGGAAGCCGCACCGTAGTTGATGATGGCGTTGCCCACCTTCTGAGGAATCTGGAAGGTGTTCATGCGCTCTGCATAACATAAGAACAGGAAGCATCTGGCACCAAGAGCCGGATTCATAAAGTTCTGGCCAAGACCGCCAAACACCTGCTTAACAACTAAAATTGCAAATACACTGCCCACCACAGGAATCCAGAGAGGAACTGTAGGCGGCATGTTCATACCGATTAACATACCGGTAACAATCGCACTGCACTCATATGGGCCCTGCTGTCTCTTCATAAGGCGCAGGTAAATATACTCGGTAGCAGCACAGGTTAATGTGGAAACCAGTAAAATCAGCAGGGCACGAAGACCAAACTGATACACACCAAGCGCACAGGCCGGCATTAACGCAATAGCCACGTCACGCATAATTGTGGAAGTTGTAACTCCGCTTCTGATGTGTGGAGAAGCAGATACGTTATACATTTTTGACATAATCCCTTCTCCTTTCTATTTCTTTCTGCGGGCATCCAGTACGGCACGTCTGGTCTGCTTAAATGCCTGGGTCAGACGGCGGCCTGCCGGACAAACATAAGTACAGCTGCCGCATTCGTAGCATTCCATGCCGCTTAATTTTTCAAATGCTTCATTATCAAATAATCTTGCCGCAATTTCCATTTTCTGCGGAACCAGATGGCTCGGGCAAACACCCACACAACGTCCGCAACGGATACATGGGGAAGACTCATATTGTTCTACTTCATCCTCCGCAAAAGCAAGGATAGCGGAAGAAGTTTTCTGTACCGGTACGTCCAGGGTATACATTGCAACACCCATCATAGGACCGCCGGAAATAATCTTCTTTGGTTCACCTACCAGACCACCGGCTGCTTCTACCACCTCGGCATGACTGGTACCGATTGGTACATTAAAGTTCTGCGGTTCCTTTACGGAATCACCGCTGACGGTAACAATACGGCGTACCAGCGGTGTATTTTCTGCCACCGCGCGGTAAATAGCACAAATGGTGTCTACATTCTGTACGATGCAGCCCACATCTGCCGGAAGCATGGTGGAATTAAACTGTCTTCCTGTTGCCGCATAAACCAGATTACGCTCTGCACCCTGCGGATACTTTGCCTTCAATACTTTAATCTTGATGTTTTTGTCATTCTTAATCAGTTCATTTAAAACAGCAACCGCTGCCGGCTTGTTGTTCTCGATGCAGATAAGACCTTCTGCATCCGGGAACAGGGAAAGTGCGATACGCAAACCGCCTACCAGCTTTTCCGGCTCCTCTAACATTTCGCGGTAGTCGGAAGTGAGGTATGGTTCACACTCTGCTGCATTGACCAGAATATACTCAATATCATTCGGATTCTTTGGCGTTAATTTTACGTGGGTTGGGAAACCCGCACCACCCATGCCTACGATACCTGCCTCCTTAATGATGTCACGGATTTCCTGTGGAGTCAGGGTCTTGTAGTCTCTCTTTTCGCCAAAGCCCGGCACTGTCTTGTATTCCCCATCATTATCAATTACTACAGACAATACTTTGGCACCGGATACGGTTTGTCTTGGCTCGATTGCTTTTACCGTACCGGAAACAGAGCTGATAATGTTGGCGGATACAAAACCGCCTGCTTCACCAATACACTGGCCCACCAGCACCGCATCTCCCACTGCTACTACAGGGTTTGCAGGAGCACCGATATGCTGTGCCATTGGGAATACCATTTCACTCTTAGGCTCAAGCCGTACTATCGGCTTATCTTTGGACAGCTCTTTTCCATCCCACGGATGAACGCCGCCGGAAAATGTTCCTTTTCCCATTTGCTATACCTTCCTTTGCTATATTTTTCATTTCCTTTATAAAATTCCAAACTATTACATCGTTTTGATTATATCACAAAATGTCACATTATGAAAGTGCTTTCTTAATGATTTTTAAAGGAATCTGATGGTATTTCTTATTTGTTTGGCTTTCTCTTTCTTGTTAAATAATAGTCAAGCTCTTCCTTCATTTTTTCCGGCATTTCACGGTCCACCGGACAACGCTTTGCATTTGCCATAGTGTCCACAAATTTCGCAATAAACTCAATGTCTTTCTGCATATGTTCCATCTTCATAACTTTCATGGTGTCGTAACTGTTATGGATAGTTGCGGTATTGTTTGGAGCGATTCTTGCGAAAGACACCGCAGGTACTCCCTTGTCCGCAAATGGAGTGGAGTCACTGGAGTATACCCCCTGTCTTGCCCGGATACCAAAGCCCTCCACACTGCAAAAATACTGCAGATAATGTACCAGTTTTTCCTCAGCGGTACAGCAGGCAATAAATTCACCCATAATACAGCCGATCATATCTAAGTTTACATTTAAAACAACCTTCTTTAACTCCTCTTCGTGAGCCGCGCAGTATGCTTTGGAACCAAGAAGACCTCTTTCTTCGGAGCCGCACCAGATAAAGCGGAGACCGTAACGGTGCTTGGTGTTCATAAACTTTTCAGCAATGCCAAGAAGTCCCACGCTTCCGGACATGTTATCATAAGCGCCCTGGGACAACGATGTGGAATCATAATGTGCTGTCAGCACAATATATTCATCAGACTCACCCGGCAGGTCTAACACCACATTGGTGGATTTGCCCTTCTTTTCCTTCTGTTTTAACACAATCTTTGCTGTTTTCGCTTCGCTGTTAATAATTTCTATGGCACTCTTGGCATTAATATTTACACCAAGCAACTTATTTCCGTTGCTCACATGCGGGCGAAGTTCTCTCTGGTCGATATCCTCATCTGCGTAGTTGGCATTGCCATCGTAGGTAATAAAACCAACAGCACCATTTTCTAAAATATCCTGATAAATCCAATATCCAAGGTAACCGTCAATCATGACGATTTTTCCCTTGCAGTCTGCCAGGGAGCACTTGTCTGTATTCGGAAGGTAGTAAAGCGGTGCCTCCACCTCACCGGAGCCTGCCAATTTATAACCCTTACAGGTAATTTCTTTTCCGTCTACCAAAAGCTTTGCCTCTTCGATGTCTGCCACCTGTACCTCAAATTTTTCTAATGTTGCCTTGCCGCCCAGCTTTTTACACTGTTCCTGGAGATACTTCGCACACTGAAGCTCCTCCTTACTGCCGCCGGTACGGATATAAGCGGTGTCAATAAAATATTGTTCCAGTTGTTTTGTGTCCATGATTCTAACTCCCTTTCTTATGCTTTATTTTATAAATGATTCACCTTTATATTTCTCGTCCAAATTGTCGACAAAGCGCTTTTTAATCAACAAGAAGTCCTCCATATCCATCAGAACATGATATAAAATCGCCCTGCTTTCAAATTCGTCTCTGGTTTTCGGCAATTCCTGGGTTTTCATATGTTCCAATATACCGTAAAGACGCTCCAACTGTTCGTCTAAAACTTGCATCTTACCGATACTCTCTGAAACAAAGTCCATAAACTCTGCCACAATTTCTGCCTGCTCCGGCATGGACTGCATCTTTCTCATTTCGTAATGCAGGCTGTGCAGCTCATCAATCTGCAACAGACGCATTTCAAAATAGTCGATATAATACTCCGGATGCTTGGAAAAAGAATTGTTGTTATATTCATAGGCATCTTCGATACAATCCTTAATCTTTGCTTCCAGTTGATTGATATCATCCCAAACGCTGTGCTTCAAAGGCTCTTTTCGAAGATAATCCGCCATGTGGGCAAGAATTTCCTTCAGCCTGTCTTCCACGTACTGCATATCCTGCAGCACCTTCTTCTGCGTACCGGTATTGTTGCTGTACAAACTAAGCACCACGGCAATGGTAATACCAATCAACAACAGAGCCAGTTCATTAAGAATAAAGGGCAGACTAAAATCTGCTTCCGTAAAGAAATGGGCACCGATAACTGCATTCACTGAAATAGTGGCACCCCAGCCAAGTGCTTCACAGAAAAACACCATAATCAGAATAAACACACCATATTCCAGCCAGCCGCCGCCCAGATGGTTAAACACAAGGAAGCAAACCACCACAGAAAATACAAAAGTAGCAATTCGGTACATCGACAGCCGGATTGTCTCCCATTTTGTAGTCAAGATAGTGAGCAGAGTAATGGTTCCCGCAAAAATTTCATACTTTAAATTCAGAAGATTTGCCAGAATAATGGCCAGACCGCTTCCGATGGCAATTTTTAAAGATTTGCTGCAAATACGTTTCAAACGTTTTTTGTTCTTGATCAGATTCATGAAGCCTCCTATTGTCACGCTTTGCTCTTATTTTATCATTTTTTGTATAAATCTTCAATAGCACAAAAATGGCCGACACGCACTGACGCATCGACCATTTCCTTATTTTTCTGCTTTATGCAAATATTTCTCTTTTGTCGCCATTCCTCCCCGCAGATGTCGCTCCTGTTTATTCACATCCAACACCTTTCTGGCTTCCTCCGCCAGGGCAGGATTGATTTTCAAGAGACGTTCCGCTACGTCCTTATGCATGGTTGGTACAATTTGGAATGGTTTTAGTTGGTGTTGTTTCTGGGTTGTTTTCGCTGTCTTCTGCGCCTTCGATAAGCACAGTTTCATCTAATCCCAAGTCACCGATTAGACGCAAGTAAATGTCTACATTACCATCCTTGTCCACTTCAATTTTATTGATGAGACGTTTCAACTGTGTATTGGTCATTTCATGAACATCTGTAATATCTTCCATCTCTTTGAAAGTACTACTTAGAATCGCTTCTAACTGTTCTCCCTTAGTCAAATTGCAAGATACCATCTTAAGCTCATTTTCCAATCTATCAATCTCTTTTCTCATACCACCGATTTTCTCATTCAATTCCTCTCTGGAAATCAAATCATCGGTGTACATATCCATGTATTTCTCACGAGCCTTACGAAGTCTGTTTAACTCTGTAGTCAATTCCTTTTCATATTCCACATTTTCATCTTTTGCTTTATAAACACGTTGGAACTCTTTGATCACATGGTCGATTACTTTTTTCTTTTTACTAAGCACGTCTTGGAAGTACTCTTGCAATACCTGAATCAATTCTTCTTCCTCTACTGTGATTGCATTCGGACAGCTATCCGCACCTCGACCATTATGCCCAGAGCACACCCAACGGACATAAGTATTCTTATACTGGCGTACTGTTCTACGAAAAGACCATCCACAATCCTTACACTTAATCAATGTAGAGAATAAATGCTTGTTGCTCTGACGTTCATGAGTCATCTTAAAAGAATCGTGACGTCCTTTCAAAATCTCCTGCGTTCTGTCAAAGGTTTCATCATCAATAATACGAAGTTCCGGACGAAGTGTTACTAACCATTCAGATTCATCTTTTTCCTTTCTCTGTCCAGTAAGGAAATCTGCAACCTCTTCTTTTCCGTTAATAATCTTTCCGGTGTATATCTCATTTGTCAGAATACGGCATACGGAATTCTGACTCCAATTGTTTCCTCGCTTGGTTTTAACGCCTCGCTCATTG
>JAGAQI010000030.1 GCA_017622795.1 Lachnospiraceae bacterium | reverse complement strand
CTGTGAAGTGGAACCAGTCAGCACCTTCAAAAATCTTATCAAAATCAAAATCTTCTGCTGTAGCAGTAGAAATGGAAGAATGAGCTCTGTCGTAAACTACGTTGGATGCTCTCATAGCTGCGCCGGTTTCTAAGAAGTAGATACCGAGTCTTTCACCGCCGTAAGCGATGTTCTGTGTGCCAACGTTCATCTTTCTTAAAGCTGCAACCGCACACTCACCGATTGGGTTCTTTGGAACCTTAGTTACGAATTCTGCATCATGACCATAGTTTGCAAGAGAAACTGCTACGTTAGCTTCGCCACCGCCGTAGCATACGTCAAACTCGTCTGCCTGGATGAACTTTTCGTTGCCAGGTGTGGATAATCTTAACATAATTTCGCCCATTGTTACTACTTTTGCCATTGTTTTAATCTCCTTTAAAATATAAATATTTGAGGATTACCTTCTAAGAACAAACCTGTTCTCCGATAATCATATCTTACTACAAATCGTGCCAAATTACCAGCACATTCTACAAAAACTACAGAGTTACACCCTGCTTAAAGATTGCCATATCGTGGAATCCTGCCTCTTCTGCCTTAACCTTTTTGCCGGAAGCAACTGCCAGAACATAGTCGAACAGTTCTGCGGAAAGTACATCCATGGTTGCGTCTTCAACAAGTACACCGCAGTTAAAGTCAATCCAGTTATTCTTCTTGTTAGCCAAAGGAGAATTGGTGGAAATCTTTACGGTTGGTACCGGAGAAGCAAACGGTGTGCCGCGTCCTGTAGTAAACAGAACAATCTGGGCACCGGAAGCTGCCAGTGCGGTAGCTGCAACCAGGTCATTACCCGGAGCACTAAGCAGATTCAGGCCCTTTGTGGTTACCGGCTTACCGTATGGAAGTACATCACTTACATTTGCGGTACCGGACTTCTGGGTACATCCCAGGGACTTATCTTCCAATGTGGAAATACCGCCCTTTTTATTACCCGGAGAAGGATTCTCGTAAATGGTCTGGTTATGACGCTTAAAATATTCCTTGAAATCATTAATTAACGCTACGGTTTTATCAAATAATTCCGGTGTGGCACAACGATCCATAAGTAAGGTTTCCGCACCGAACATTTCCGGAACTTCGGTTAAGATTGTGGTGCCGCCCTGTGCAATGAGTAAGTCGGAAAATGCACCAACGGTTGGATTTGCGGTAATACCGGAAAGACCGTCGGAACCGCCGCACTTCATGCCGATGATAAGCTCGGAAGCCGGTGTCTTTTCACGCTTAAATGTAGATGCATAAGCAATCAGCTCGTCCATTAACTTGTCAGCTGCTTCCATTTCATCTTCCACTTCCTGACAAACCAGGAATTTCACACGTTTTTCGTCATATTCACCGATATAATCCATTAAAACAGGAATGTTGCTGTTTTCACAGCCCAAACCAAGAACTAAGACACCGCCGGCATTCGGATGATTGATTAAATCAGCCAAAATGGTTCTTGTATTCTCCTGGTCGTCGCCCATCTGGGAACAGCCGTACGGATGAGGAAATGCAATAACGTCTTCTACGGAACCGGTAAGCTTCTTCTTTGCGGCCTCTGCCATGGCAGTTGCAATGTTATTTACACAGCCAACAGTAGGGATAATCCAGATTTCATTACGGACACCCACCTTGCCGTTAGTTCTTCTGAAACCTTCAAAATATTTGGTTTCTGCCTGAGGAAGAGTCACTTCTCCTACCGGATGGTACTCGTACTCTAATAATTCCCCAAGATTTGTTTTAATATTCTGGGTATGTACGTGACAACCTGCAGCCACATCCTCTGTGGTATGACCGATTGGGTCACCGTACTTGATAACGTTTTGACCGGCAGGAATATCGCAAAGAGTCACCTTATGACCGCGCATAATATCTTCCTTTACAATAACTTCCTTATCCTTTGCCTTAATTACCGTGCCCGCCTTAAGATCAGCAAGGGCTACGGCAACGTTATCTTTTTCATTAATAATAATATATTCCTGCATAGTTTTTTCTCCTGATTATTTCAGATTATTATGCATTAACCTTCTTGATAGCTTCTCTCATTCCTAAGGTACGGATATCATCAAGATAACCTGCTACCTTTTCGGTAAGACCAGCATATGCAGTTAAATCCTTGCCGAAGAATGCGGTGTTACTCAGATAAGCCTTTGTGAATTCCAAGCTGTCCTTACCGGAGTTTTCCGCAAAGAACTCAAGTGCAAATGCATCATCAAGAATCTTGTATTCTTCACCGTTTCTGTTACCGATGAGAGCGCTGTCCTTAATTTCTGTACCTGTATAGAAATTCATCAGAGCTGCCAGAGAGAATGCGAGGTGAGAAGGAATCTCGCCGGTCTTCTCAATGTAGCCGGTTAAGGATGGCATACAACGGGACTTCCATTTCGAAGTGGAGTTTAAGGAAATGGATAATAACGCATGCTTGATAAATGGGTTTTCGAAACGTTCGATCACTGCGTTAGCAAAAGCAACCAGTTCTTCCTTTGGAAGAGTTAAGGTTGGGATGATTTCATCAAATACGGTAGTCATCATAAACTTACGTACATCTTCGTCTTCCATGGATTCCTTAACGAAATCATTGCCTGCCATGTAAGAAGCCAGGACGAAGGAAGTGTGTGCACCGTTTAAGATACGCACCTTTCTTTCTCTGTAAGGCTTCTGGTTATCAGTGAAGATTACCGGAAGACCTGCCTTGTTAAGAGGAAGCTCTGCGGAAATGTCCTTATCACTTTCAATTACCCAAAGAGCAAACAATTCTGCGGTATCTACTAAATTATCCTTATAACCAAGCTTTTCCCAAATGCTTTCTGCTTCTTCTCTAGGATAACCGGTTACAATACGGTCAACTAAAGTGCTGCAGAAAATACAAGCATTTTCTACCCAGTTTACAAACTCTGCACCTAAGTTCCAAAGGTCTGCAAACTTTAATACACAATTCTTTAAGTTGCCGCCGTTATTTTCAATCAGCTCACATGGAATTAAAACAAGTCCCTTGTCGGAAGCACCGTTGAAATGCTTAAATCTTTCATACATAAGTTTGGTCAGCTTGCCAGGGAATGTCTTTGGAGGCATTGCATTAAAATCATCGGTTTCATCAAAAACAATACCTGCCTCGGTTGTATTGGATACAACAAAACGAAGTGTTTCGCACTTTGCATATGCTGCGTATTTTTCATATTCTTCGATGCAGTCTACTGCGTCTGCAATACTGGTGATTACTCTGGTTTCTACCTTTTCTGCACCATCTTCTTTACCGCGTAACACAACGGTGTACTGGTTTTCCTGCTCATGAAACATGTTTAAATTGCCGTAAGCGATTGGCTTAACAATAGCCACGCTGCCGTCAAAAACACCCTTTTCATTTGCAACGTCAATCATGTAGTCTACAAAACCTCTGAGGAAATTGCCTTCACCAAACTGAAGAACCTTTACCGGACGGTCTACTGCCTTCGAAATAGATTTGTTTAATAATTCCATCATTTGCTACTCCTTCTACATTAAAATATGTAAGCATTTACAACTTCTATTTTACAATTCATTTTCATTATTGTCAATGTATTTTTATTACGAAAAGTTCTTGTAAATCGAAGATTTTCATTGTATAATGTTTTTTAGGAACTTTTTTATTGTTTTTAACTGGAAGCGCTTTCAGATACAAAAGCTGAAAACTCTTTCAACCTACATAAACTAAAGAACGGAGAAGTCGCTATGAACATTTATGACGTATCAGAAAAAGCAGGCGTTTCCATTGCTACCGTTTCCCGTGTATTAAACGGCAATCCGAATGTCAGCGAACCAACCAGACAAAAAGTACTGAATGTAATGAAAGAAATCGGGTATACTCCAAACGTTTTCGCCAGAGGCCTTGGTCTTAATACCATGCATACCATCGGTATCATGTGCGCTGACTCTTCCGACCCGTTTTTGGCCAATGCCGTATACTATTTAGAGCAAAACTTAAGAAAATGCGGGTATGACTCTTTCCTTTGCTGTACCGGTTATGATCTTATCAATAAACAAAAATATCTCCAACTGCTGCTCAGTAAACGTGTCGATGCTATCATTTTAGTAGGCTCCAGTTTTCTGGAAGCGGCAAAAAAAGATAATGCTTATATCACTGCCGCTGCCGATTCCATTCCTATTATGGTAATCAACGGTTATCTCAATCATCAGAATGTGTTCTGTACTCTTTGTGACGATTATCAGGCAGTATACGACGTTACCAACCGTCTCATCGAACAGGGCCGTAAAAATGTACTTTACTTATATACTTCCCGCTCCTACAGCGGTTTGCAGAAGCTTTCCGGATACAAAAACAGTATAGCGGAAAATAATTTAACTATCCGCGAAGATTTAATGCTCACTTGTCCAAATGATATTGCTCAAACCAAAGAACTTTTGATTGAACAATGGAACAATGGTCTCCGCTTTGATGCTGTTGTCGCTTCCGAAGACCAGCTTGCCGTAGCTGCCATGAAATTTGCAAAGCATGCCGGACTTTCCGTTCCGGAAGATTTAGCAATTGTCGGCTACAACAATTCCATTTTATCCAGCTGTACCGATCCGGAAATCACCACCATCGATAACCATGTAGAAACCCTATGCATGACAACCATCAATACCTTGATGCGCGTTCTGGATGGCAGTGACGTTCCAAACAAAACCACAATTTCCAACGACTTAGTTGTTCGTGAAACAACCAACTTTTAGAATGTGCGGGCAACAAAGCCCTTATATTAAATGACTTTATAGAGGAGGAATATCTTATGAAACCGTTTATGGATGAAGATTTCTTATTATCCAACGAAACAGCAAAAACTTTATATCACAATTACGCAAAGCAGGTGCCGATTATCGACTACCACTGCCACATCAACCCTCAGGAAATCGCTGAAGACCGTCAGTTTGACACCATTACCCAGGTTTGGCTTGGCGGCGACCATTATAAGTGGCGTCAGATGAGAACCAACGGTATCGATGAAAAGTTCATCACCGGCGATGCTTCCGATTACGAAAAATTTGAAAAGTGGGCGGCTACCCTTCAGAAGGCTATCGGCAATCCTCTTTATCATTGGAGCCACTTAGAGTTACAGCGCTACTTCGATTACAAGAAGCCACTCTCCCCTGCTACAGCAGAAGAAGTTTGGGATGTATGTAACAAGAAGTTAGCTGATCCTTCCATGACTGTTCGTAACATCATCCGTCAGTCCAATGTAGAAACTATCTGCACTACTGACGACCCAATCGATTCCTTAGAATGGCACAAAAAGATTGCCGAAGATGAAACCTTCGACGTAAAGGTTCTTCCTGCTTGGCGTCCGGATAAGGCTATGAACCTGGAAAAGCCAGAATACCTTGATTACCTTGCTAAACTTTCCGCAGTAAGCGGCGTTAAGATTGACTCCTTCGCTGCTCTTTGTGAAGCATTAAAGATTCGTATGGACTTCTTCGCTTCCATGGGTTGTTTAGTATCTGACCATGCTTTAGAGTATGTTATGTACAAGCCTGCTACTGCAGAAGAAATCGAAGCAATCTTTACCAAGCGCCTCGCAGGTACTGCTCCGACCGCTTTAGAAGAATTACAGTTTAAGACTGCATTCATGAACTTTGTTGGTAAAGAATATCACCGCCTTGGCTGGGTAATGCAGCTTCACTATGGTACAAAGCGTGACAACAACGTATTCCGTTACAATCAGCTTGGTCCTGACACCGGTTACGACTGTATCAACTCCTACAGTTCCTCCGCAGAACTGGCTGCATTCTTAAATTCCTTAAATGCAACCGACCAGCTGCCAAAGACCATCATCTACTCCTTAAACCCTACTGACAACGCTGCCATCGGCACCGTACTTGGCTGCTTCCAGGATGCTTCCTGTGTTGGCAAGATTCAGCAGGGTTCCGCTTGGTGGTTCAACGACCACAAGACCGGTATGACCGAGCAGATGACCTCTTTAGCAAACTTAAGCTTACTGGCTAACTTTGTTGGTATGCTTACCGACTCCAGAAGCTTCTTATCTTACACAAGACATGAGTACTTCCGTCGTATCCTTTGTAACCTTATCGGTACATGGGTAGAAAACGGCGAATATCCAAACGATATCGAGTTCCTTGGTAAGATGGTACAGGATATTTCTTACTATAACACCAAAAACTATTTTGGATTCTAATTAAGATTTCACTATGGGCTGTCGTTCTTCGACAGCCCTGTTTTTTTACTCTCCTATCACCGCCTTAATTCTTCTCACCCCAGCCGATGAAGCTTCTTCCTTCTTAATCTTAAAGGACTTAAGCTCCTCTGTATTCTTTGCATGAGGTCCGCCGCAGATTTCCTTGGAATATCCCGGAATGGTATATACCTTTACAATCTCCCCATACTTGCCGGAAAAGACACCGATTGCTCCTTCTTCATAAGCCTTCTCCGGAGACATTTCTTCTAAGATAACATCAATATTTTTTTCAATTGCTTCATTTACAATTTTCTCAACCTGCTCCAGTTCTTCTTTGGTTACTTTCCGTCCAAAAGAGAAATCAAAGCGCAGACGCTCGGAAGTAATGTTGCTGCCTCTTTGGGACACTTCATCGCCAAGCACTTTTCTAAGCGCTCCGTTTAATAAATGGGTTGCGGTATGAAGTCTTGCGGTCTGTTCATTGTTGTCAGCAAGGCCACCTGCAAACTTTCCTGCAGCACCCTGTCTGGACTTTTCCTGGTGCTCTTCAAATTTCTGCTTAAAGCCATCCATATCTACCTGGCATCCCCGCTCGTCTGCAAGTTCTGCCGTAAACTCAATCGGAAATCCATAGGTATCGTATAACTTAAATGCCAAATCTCCGCCAAGAATTTCTCCTGTTTTTACATTATCCAGATACCGGTTTGCCTTCTTTAATCCATCGTCCAGTGTCTTAGAAAACAGTGTGTATTCTTTCTGCAATTGCTCCAAAATAAATCCTCTGTTTTCACCAAGCTCAGGATACACCGGGCTGTACTGGTCAATCAGAATCTCTGCCAGTTCGCACAAATGATTGGAATTGATGTCCGCTTTCTTGAATAAACGAATAATTCTGCGAATCAGTCTTCTTAAAATATATCCCTGCTCTGTATTGGACGGACTGATTTTCATCGGGTCACCCAGAATAAATGTGGTTGTTCTCATATGCTCGCAGATAATCCGCTTCTCCCGTGTGGAAAGACTCTTTCCTTCCCTGTCGAGAATCTCTTCTAATTTCGTCATAACCGGGATAAACAGCTCTGTATCATACACATTAGTTTTTCCGTTAAAAATGGTAAGCACACGCTCCAGACCCATACCGGTATCCACGTTTTTCTGTGCAAGCTCCGTAAAACTTCCGTCTGCCTGTTTATTAAACTGCATGAACACATTGTTCCAAATCTCCACGTATTTTCCGCAGTGACAGGACGGTCCACAGTTTGGTCCGCACTTCGGCTTTCCCATGTCATAAAAGATTTCCGTATCCGGTCCGCAGGGTCCGGTCTGTCCTGCCGGTCCCCACCAGTTATCTTCTCTTCCGTAGCGGTAAATCTGTTCCTCCGAAAGACCAAGGTTCTTCCAGATTTCTACTGCCTCCTCGTCTGCCGGAACCAGTTCATCTCCTTCAAATACGGTAACCGCCAGCCGCTCCACCGGAATGTTTAAATACTTTGTCAGAAATTCAAAGCTCATGGAAATAGATTCCTGCTTGAAGTAATCTCCCAGTGACCAGTTACCAAGCATTTCAAAAAAGGTGCAGTGGGTGTCATCTCCCACTTCGTCAATATCCTCGGTTCTTACACACTTTTGTACATCGGTCAGACGTTTTCCAGCCGGATGCTTTTCGCCAAGTAAATACGGCACCAGCGGATGCATGCCCGCTGTGGTAAACAAGACGGTTGGATCATTTTCCGGAAGAAGTGATGCAGATGCGATTTCCTGATGCCCCCTTTCTTTAAAAAAGTTCACATACATGGTTCTAAGTTCTTGTGCTGTCATGATAATTTCTCCTCCTTTTCTTTAATAGCGTATATAAGCACTTCGAAAATCCTTCGGATTTCCTCAGTCGCGTTGCGCGTTCTGTTATATAGACACAGATTGGAAATACATTTCCATCTGTGTCCACATAACAAAACTTTGCTTATATACGCAAAAAAGCCCCAGGTTGATACTATATCAACCTAGGGCGAACTTTTCTGTCCGTGTTACCACCTAATTTCAGATTTCTCTGCACTCTGCCAATACGGGATTTCTCCGATATTGCTTCCTATGTTAACGGGGGAACTCCGTTGAAGCCTACTAAGTCATCTGTTCGGTTCACAGCTCAGAGGCTGCTTCAGTATCAGTTCAATAAAGATTTGCACCTACCATCTTCTCTCTGTGAAATTCCTAATACTTACTATTCCTCGTCAAAGCCTTTTTGTTTTGAATTGTTTGTGAGTATAGCACTATGGATTTGATTTGTCAAGTAGTAAGCAGGACAGTTCCCTTTCTTTGTCATTCCTCATTCTCAGAATTTTCTTGCATTTACAAAAAAAGTTGCACAACTATTTATTCCAATGCCTCTTGCATTATTACTTTTTGTGTTATACAATAGAAAAAATGCCTGAATGCGGACTTTAACCGCCAGGGTAAAATGAAGGAGGCAAATTATGAGACATTTAATTAGTCCTGAGGACTTATCTTTTGAAGAGTTAAATACCCTTCTCGATCTGGCAAATGATATTGCCCACGACCCTAAAAAATATTCCAATTGCTGTCATGGCAAAAAAATAGCCACTTTATTTTATGAACCAAGTACTCGTACCCGACTCAGTTTTGAAGCTGCAATGCTCAATATGGGTGGTAGTGTCCTTGGTTTTTCTTCTGCCGACTCCTCCTCTGCATCTAAGGGAGAAAGCGTTGCAGACACAATCCGCGTAGTATCCTGCTATGCAGACATCTGCGCGATGCGCCATCCAAAGGAAGGTGCTCCTTATGTAGCATCCATCAATTCCGGTATCCCGGTAATCAATGCCGGTGACGGTGGTCACAACCATCCAACCCAGACTCTTACCGACTTACTTACCATCAAGTCCTTAAAGGGCCATTTAGATAACATCACCATCGGATGCTGCGGTGACTTAAAATTCGGCCGTACCGTACACTCTCTCATCCATGCAATGGTTCAGTTCCCTAACGTAAAGTTCGTATTCATTGCACCGGACGAGCTTCGTATTCCGACTTACCTTAAGGAAGAAGTTTTAGATCCGCTCGGCATCGAATATAAAGAAGTTAAGGTTCTGGAAGATGTTATGCCGGAGCTTGACGTGCTTTACATGACCCGCGTTCAGAAAGAACGTTTCTTCAACGAAGAGGATTATATCCGATTAAAGGATTCCTTTATCTTAGACGCAGCCAAAATGAAGCTTGGCCGTGAAGACATGCTTGTTCTTCACCCATTGCCACGTGTAAACGAAATTTCCGTAGAAGTAGATAACGACCCACGTGCCGCATACTTCAAACAGGTGCAGTTTGGTGTTTACGCACGAATGGCTCTGATTATGACACTGCTCGGCGTAGAAAAGCCACAATAACAAGGGAGGAAAATCTTATGTTAAATATTGGTGGATTAAATGAAGGTATCGTTCTGGACCACATTCATGCCGGCGGTGCCATGGAAATTTATAACTACTTAAACTTAGAAAAATTAGATTGCAGCGTTGCCATCATCAAGAATGCAAAGAGTAACAAAATGGGCCGCAAGGATATCATTAAAATTGACCAGCTCATTGACATCGACTTCAACATGTTAGCTGTGTTAGAGCCAAACATGACCATTAACTACATCAAAAACGGTGAACGAGTTGAAAAGAAGCAGTTAGCTCTTCCGGAAAAGATTTACGGAATTATCAAATGCAAAAATCCTCGCTGTATTACTTCCATTGAGCAGGAACTTCCGCACAGATTTAAGCTGACAAATCGCGAAAAGGCTATTTACAGATGTGAATACTGCGAACAGTCTTTTAAGAACAAAAAATAATAAAAACCGTGGGGTTCTCCTGTTATGGTAAAGAGCCCCACGGTTTTATTATTTTTTTCGAAGGTAATTCCTCGATGTATTTACTATTCTCTAATTATTACCTTTCCGTTAACTTCCATGACAGGATCATCCCAAATGATTTCCCCGATGGAATCTGCAATAATGGTGCCCGATTTCGGATTCTTAACGGAAATAATATGGCCTTTTACCTCTGCCTCTACATCAGAATACTCAAAGGAAAGGTCCGTTTCTTCCATGGTGCAGTTAATCAGTTTTAAATCTTTACAATAACAGAGAGGCTGTGTGCCGATAATTTTACAATTAATAAGTGTTAAACCTTCTGCAAACCATGCAAGATATTCCCCCTTAAGGACAGAATCTTTAACCGTGATGTTTTTACCATGCCAAAAGGCATCCTTGGTATCTAAATAAGAATTCGTAATTGTCATATTCTCAACATATTGAAAAGAATATTTACCTTTCATTCTCAGTTCATCAATGGTAACGTCCTTACACTCAAACAGAAAGTACTCGGACTCCATTTCAGAACGGCTGATTTGTAAGCCTTTGGTGCGCCAGCCAAACTCCGGAGACTTCGCGCTGCTGTCTTCAATACGGATATTCTCACACTCACGAAGTGCCTTAATTCCACCCATTTTAGTATTCTTAATCACTCCATCGTAAGAATACCAGATTGCAGCTCTGGTAAGATCATCCATAGTTACATTATCAAGTTCAAAACCACGGGCATGCCACAACGGATACCGCAAGGAAAAATCACAATTTTTAACCAACACATTTCTGGTTTCCTTTAAAACTGATTCTCCGTCTGCCGGACCGGCAAAAGTACAATCCTTAACTTCCGTATTTTTTATATTATACAAAGCACGTTCCTCGTCAAAAACCTGCCCGCATACCATATGTTCCATAAGACTCTCCTATTCTTTCTCTATCAGTAATATATTTGTTAGTCTATCATAATTTTACATTTTATTCAATTGATATTTTACTTGTTATGAACGTTTCAGTAAAGTCCTGTATACAGAAAGAGCAGGTTTTTCAACCTGCTCTAAATGTGTTTGTGTTTGTGGGTTTTTTCTTAAATTATTTGTACTGCTAACTACTTTCTTAAACCTAATCTAGCGATTAAGCTACGGTATCCTTCAAGATCTGTCTTCTTAAGGTACTCAAGTAAGCCACGTCTCTGACCTACCATCTTAAGGAGACCACGTCTGGAATGATGGTCCTTCTGGTTGTTCTTAAGGTGCTCTGTTAACTCGTTGATTCTTGCTGTTAAGAGAGCGATCTGAACCTCTGGAGAACCAGTGTCGTTAGCTGTTCTGCCGTAAGCTGCAATGATTTCCTGCTTCTTTTCCTTGCTAATCATGATAACTACCTCCTGTTTTAAATAATATCGCCCGAAACTAAGAACCGGTTTGTTTTCCAGGAGTAACCCCGTGTTCTGAGTGACGGCTGCATGGTGTATATGCACACCAACCATTACATAATAGCACAAACAAAATCATTTGTAAATAATAATTTTAATTTTTCTTGTTTTTTGCATTGAATATAATTAAAATTCATGTAAGAAGATACCGCTACGAAGCTTCGGTTCAAACCAGGTGGACTTTGGCGGCATTAAAAGTCCTGCATCGGAAACTGCAAACAGTTCTAAAATGGAGGTCGGGCAGGTAGAAAAGGCCACTGTCATGTCAGTATGTACTCTTCTCTCCAGCTCTCCAAGGCCCCGGATACCTCCGACGAAATCAATGCGCTTATCAATTCTCGGGTCAGCAATGCCAAGTACCGGTTCCAATAAATTATCCTGCAGAATAGACACATCGAGAGCTTTAACCGGATCGGTATTGCCCAGTAGTTCCGGTTTTGCAGTAAGCCGATACCACTTGTCTGCAAGGAACATGCCAAATTCTCCCTTTACCTCAGGACCAACCGGCTCAGCAGATGCTTCCACCGTAAATTTCTCGGAAATCTTTGCAAGAAATTCCTCTGTTGTATTACCGTTTAAATCCTTTACTACTCTGTAGTAAGGCAAAATTTTCAATTCATTTTCCGGGAACAACACAGATAAGAAGAAGTTGAATTCCTCCTTGCCGGTGTAAGTTCCTGCTTCTGCTCTGCGCTTTAAACCAACCTTAACGGCAGATGCTGCACGATGATGACCATCCGCAATATAAATCTGCTGAATTTCTCCAAACGCAGCCGCAATGCCTTCTACCGCCGAACTGTCGGAAACAATCCATACTTTGTGACCGATGCCGTCTTCCGAAACAAAATCGTATACGGGAGCCTTTGCTTTTTCGGAAGCCACAATTTTCTCTACTGCTTCATCTCTTCTGTAAGCTAAGAAAATCGGACCTGTCTGTGTGCTGCAGGTATCTACATGGCGGATACGGTCCTGCTCCTTTTCTTCTCTGGTATTTTCATGCTTTTTGATAACCTGGTTCTGATAATCATCAATGGAGGCGCAGGCAACCAGACCGGTTTGGGAACGTCCGTCCATGGTAAGCTCATAAAGATAGAAACACGGTGCTTCTTCCTGAACATAGATGCCCTTTTCTCTCTGTTCCTTTAACATGGAGGCCGCCTTTTCATAAACCTCGGCAGCATACATGTCGTAATCCTCAGGAAACTGTGTCTCCGGGCGATCGATATTCAAAAACGATACCGGTTCCTTTAGCGCTGCTTCTCTTGCTTCTGCACGATTATAAACATCGTAAGGCAGAGCTGCCACCTTATGTACCAGTTCTTTGCTTGGGCGGATGGCCCGGAATGGTTTGATTGTTGCCATTGTTATCCTCCTTTTGGTTCCACAATTACTTAGCATCTTTTTAATTGAGAGTTAATGATTTTTATAAAATCTTCATTTTTCTGTCACAAAGTAAACACAAATAAGCGGTATGATAAAACCATCAGATGAAGCAATTCATTTGATACTCTCTCCCCTACTTATTTACTTTTATGATTTTTCATAACTCCCCCTCGAAGGGCAGCCAATCCCTATGGCTGCCCTTCTCCCTTTTGCAGGGAATAATTGATTTCATTATACCAAATTACCGCGATAAATCAATAGTTTCTGTTTCCTATTCTACACCTCCCACCTCATAATCTTCCCGGATACTTTTTGACAAATCATAGCGGATAATATCTCCGGCCATATAGTTCCAGCCTTCCTTCACTGCATCCATTGCCAATTCCGTTTCCATCCACTTATCAAAGGTATACCAACGGTTTTCATTGCTTTTCAGCTGAACTTCAAACTGAATAATCAGATATCCGTTTTGTTTTATAAACGCTTCCTGTCCGGTAAGGGTTTGAATTTTTATATACTCTTCAAAAAAATCTCCGTCTTCCGCTAAAACACAAAGAATATCTTCCGGAATCATTCCTCTTCCTTCAAATTTTTGCTGTATCACATCATAATTTTCATGTTGCAGCAACAACGGTTCCGAATCCCAGGCATAGCACTCTCTGTGATTCTCTGATAAAACCGTTTCTGTTCGGTATAACCTTACTTTCTTGCGTTCCGAACCATCCTCCGGTTCCCAATAATAATTTGGAATAATTCTTATTTCTGCATTCTCACTAAAAAATTCTCCCTGTGAAAATAATGCATAAGAAAAACCATAACCTTTTTTCAATGTTAGAGCCTGACACCCCGCCTCCAACTTTTTTGCAGCATGAAAATCATCCGTTGACGTAATCTTAAAATCCTTTAAATAACTCTTTACAGTCAAATTTATAGTATCTGTTGCAATGTAATGATTTTCTGACAGGTTCGCATTTTCTTCTGTATTTCCTGCAATCTGATACTCTCCGTTTTCCTTTGGACAGTTTATGGCAATACTCCGGAATTCCACTGTATATTCCCCGTTTTTTGCAGTCACCGGAAGATAGAAGTTTTGTCGTTCTACTCCTGTAGTTATCCATATTCCTGCCCGTAACATATAGTCTCCGTCTGTATTCCATGTACCATCCGGATTTAATGAGTTATTTCCTTCATCCACGTAAATATCAAAAGGAAAACGTATCTGGTTCAGATATCTTCCATTCTCCATAGCAAGATTATTTTTTCCTGAAAGTGAGTATGTAAAATTCTTTTCCCCATATCCCAAACTCTTTCTGTGTGTTCCGGTGTTACTGACCGACAAAGTAAAGAAATTCAGGGCATCCTTTAACACAAAACTTAACATTCCTTCCTCTATCTGTATGCCATCCGTAAATTCCCCTTGACACACAACAGGCGTATGAATGGTAATATCATTCATATCCAAAGCTACCTTCTTTTCTATTTCTGTTCCGATATTTTTATCATCACCTCTATAGACAATTTCAGCATCTGTTTTATAGATGCCGTTTGGCAACGTTTCCTCCAATGCTATACCCGACATATACGTTTGTTTGTAAGATGTGTCCGGAATATTTCCTTGTTCTGTTATCAGCCACTCCGTGTCCGGTTCCGTTCCTATACCATCTTCTGTCCAGGAATCCTCCAAAATCTGTTTCCCTGCAAAGAAAAATGCATCATTCCGTACCTCGGCTTGCTGTTCATTTCTTGCCGCCGCCTTATAACAAATCGCATACAAGTAGTTATCCACCTCCGGCTCACAGCCAGGCGTTTCAGAAATAATATATACTTCTTTCTGTAATGTTATTTTTATCATCGGTACCCCATCGGTATCCTTTTCCTCCCATTGGACATGGTCTTCCTTACTTTCATAATGGACTACTTCGTACTCCGGTAATTCTCCCGAAGTATTTCCATTCTCTTGCCGGACTTTCACGGAAACAGAACCACCTTTTATAGCAGCATTTTTCACAAGCACATAATCCGGATAGTAGAAGCCGCACTCTGCCACCCCCCAATAACTCCATAATTTAGGCACCATAAATGAATAGGTTGCTGTTTTTTGCTCGCTGATTACCAGTTCTTCATCAGCAGGACGTTCATACTGTGTACGATACGGTACCGTTACATAGATACGCACCATATCTGTTCCCGAGACACGCCGCAACCTATAATTCAGCATCCAGGAACTCATTTTTGCACGAAAAGAAAGCAGTTCGGTTCCGGGAATAGCCCCTTCTACATAGGGCATATCATAGGCAAGATACGGTTGTAAGTCATCCAACGCTCCGGTTGCAGAATTATAATCGTCCGCATACAACAAACCTTTCCTGACATTGCCTTCAAAGTTCTCTTCCAAATCTACTTCCGGCAAAGGGGTCAGAGTTACCCATTCCTCCTCTTCCGGTAATTCTACCGGATTTTGGGTCCAGTACGCATAAAAGATTCTGCAATTTACTTCTGTCCACGGTTTCAAAAAAATGCCGTCTGCATCATAATATTGGGTACCTGTTCCCCGTAGTCCGGTGAAATATCCGCAAAAGGTGTATCCTGTTTTTTCCGGAGTAATGATTGCTTCTCCCATTCCGTTTAATTCAATTTCAATCTTTGTTGTATGACCGTTACTTGTGGCTCCTCGGGCATCCAGCAAAATGGTATATTTATCCGGTACCCAGTACGCATACAGGGTATCTACCGCATCAAACGTGCCGTTTACGTTGTTTGTTACCACTAAACCGTTTACCGTGGCTGCCGTGGTGCCGTCTGCGTTACGGCTTGTATCATATACCCTGATACTGTCTGCCGTAGGTACACCGTCTGCATCAAGCTTTGTGTAATAGCCCATGAAAATCCAGCGGGTACAGGTCGGGGCCGTAACTGCCGGTGCAACTGCATCATAGGTAAAGGTGGTTTCTGTCTGTGTGCTTGTTACGCTTGCGCTCATGCCGGAGGCTGCCGCCGCTTTATTGGTGGCATCCAGGGTGACGGTTTTCGTGGAAGAAACCCACTGCGCATACAGTGCCGTATCCTTTACCGGTGTGAAGATGCCGATATTTTCTTCATCCTCCGGCGGATATACCGGATAAGTTCCGGAGCTTCCGTCTGCAGATTCACTCCATCCGTCCAGTACATACCCGTCTGCTTCCGTGTACGGCAGCACCACATAACCGGTGCTTGCCACCCAGGAAGGATACAGATACACGATACCTCCGTCTTCCTTTGTCAGCATGGAAACCGTTGCTCCCTGGGCATACCGCAGACCTGCGTAAGCGTAGTCACCGGCGCTGTTTTTGGTATACAGGTGCCATTTATCAAAGGCAGGGGCGGTTGTGGTTTCCGTTGTTTTGGAAAGCGCATCCGGTGTGGAGCTCATTCCGGAAGGCTTGTTCAGGTGGTAGGTCACCGTACTGCCTGCCGGTGTATACGGCTGTCCTTCGATGGTTTCCACGGTTTTATAAGACATCACCTTACTCTTCCATGCGGTATTGGATGCCGTTCCGTACGGATATTTCATATAGACAAGCGTATAATCGGTGTCAATCTCTTTCCACTGGGCATAGACCACATTAATGCCTTTGCTTAAGGAAACCGTTGCTTCATCGGCATAGGATGTTCCGCTTCCGTCTGCTTTGGTATTCCATCCCTCAAAGGTATAGCCGGTTCTTGAAAAGCTGTTCTTTTTCAGCTTTGCAGAAGTAACCGTACTTGCATACACATCATCTGCCATGGTACCGGAACCGCCGTTACGGTCATAGCGTACCACATTATCTGCTACTGCCCACTGGGCATATAAGTCTACCTCTCCGGTAAGATTCATGACATCTCCCGGCTGGTATGCAGTACCTGTTCCGTCTGCTTTGGTATTCCATCCGGTGAACTTATAGCCGTTATAGGTAAACATGTTGCCGTAAAGCTCTGCTTCAAAGAAGCACCCCTTATCCATCAGGATAAACTCAACGTTACGAAGCGCCGGCCAGTTATCAAAGTAATAAGTATAAAAACCGCCGTCGGAGAGAATGCACCCATCTCCGCCAAACATCTGTGCCCCGGAAGTATCCGCTATCGGTGCTACGATATTTCCGTCCAGCCGGACCAGGTAAAATACTCCGTCCTCCCGGATAGTGGAAACAACTGCATAACCATTCTTGGTTTTCATGGTTCTGCTGTACATCACATCTTTTACTTTGCCCCAGCCCGTCTGTTTGGATATGGACGTGGAATAGGACGCCCTCCATACATAGCCTTCCGCATCCAGGGCATAGAAATACTCTGATTTCTGATAAGACTGATGCCAGTTACTCAGTATCTTTGTAAACTTTACTTCAGAAACAAGGCTCGCAGAGGCAAACTCCGAGCCTTCATACAGATAGCCTTCGTCTGTCAGGTAAAAGCAATCATACGTGGAATCCCCCTCGGAATCCAGCATTTCCAACGTCCATACGAGTTTTCCTTTTTTTCCCGTACCCGCCTTACTGACTGTCATGGATTCTTTTCTGTAGCTGCTCGGGAAGGTAACCACATAGTTCTGCTCCTCATTATAGACAGATACTTCGGCAGAAGAAGACATGTAATGCCTGCCATCGATATTCACCTTTCCCATAGCGGTCTGTGTTTCCGTCCAGGATTTATTATAATCCTTTATCCATATGTCGCCTTCCGCATCCACAGCCATGCGTCTTGTGCCGTTGGCATTATAGCCTACATACTGGATGCCTTCCGGGCTTCCCTGCAGTTCTGCCGGAAGACTGTAATTATATGCTTCATAAAGCTTCTTGTCGCGGATTTCATAAATGTTTCCGTTTCCGTCAATCGCAAACAGTAACGAAACTACGACCGAATGGGAAGACGGCGTATAATCCGAATCATTTTCGTACTTTTTATCCCACATATAGTATGTAGTAGATAAATCCGGCTCCGGTTTTTCAAACAGTGTTACTATCTGGGCATCCGGTGTTTCTGTAGCAGAATAATAATTATTGTGGGACTTGGCAGGATAATACGTACCCAGGTCCACCAGGTTCCATTTTGGGGAAGAACTGCCTACATTCATGTAATACAGCTCGTTATTACTGTTCCGGTAATACAGTATGGCGTATGAAGCAGTGTAGCTTGAACCACTGTAGGAATCCGTCTTTGTTTCGCTGCCCGTATACCGGTACAGTTCTTTCACATCCTGCTCCGTTTCCGACAGGATACGGGTACATTCACTGTCTGTTACTTTAAAGTACTCCCCGGCCGTGTTCCGGACAATAAAAACATCCGTATCAAATGACTGTACATATTGCTGCCAGGAGGAATTGTACTCGGAGGTATAGGTCGGATAAAAGCCAATCACGGAATCAAAGGTGCCGATATTGCCGATTTTCTTCGCCGAAGCAACCAGCGAGCTGGTACCGTACCATACGGAACCGTCACGTTCAAAGGCATGAAACTGGTCCGTAGCCCCGCTGTGGGTTGCCACATGCACGTAATCCGCTTTATAAAAATCAATATCCGAGGTCTGCACATAGGTATCGTCCACCGGCCCGTTTGGATGATAGTTAATGTTATAGCCGGCTTCCAGTACATAGTACTGCGGATACACCCGTCCGTAGTCATTAATTACCGGTGCTCCCGGTACGGTATAAATGATGGTCCGGTTATTACCCGTTCCGTTCGTACCAAGGGTCTGTTCATTTGCATAAGAACCTCTGGTTCTCACGATGAGCTTTGGTGATGTAAGGGTGATGGAATTTAATCCGCAGTATTCAAAAGCTCCTATGTCAATACGGGTTACCGTATCACTGAGTGCCACATCACTTAAGTTGCTTCTTCTGGAAAATGCATAAGTTCCTATACTGCTCAGTTTCGGAAGCTCCGGAAAACGCATCGGAGCCGTAGTCACCCTGGAACTCTCCCGGCAGTTTACCATGATTTCCGTATAGTCTTCACTGGAAACGGCACAATCGTCATGGGCATCCTCATCACTGCAGGAATAATGGATATCCCCGTCATTGGTTATATAATAGGTTCTGCTGCAGTCACCGTTATAAAAGTAATACTCGATTTCCACGGATACGTCTTCGCCATCGATGTAGGTAAAGCTGTCACTGTCCCGCAGCCAGAAGTATTCTCCTGCAGCAAAGGCACGGGTACCGATACTTGTTACGTTTGCACCGCCATGAATCTCTTCTATGGCCTGACAGTACAGAAAAGCATACTGGGAGATGGTTGTTACCGTATCCGGAATGGTAATGCTTTTTAAGGTTGTGTTATACACGTAATAATCGCGGTTATACTCTGCACTCTCTTCACCGCCGGTGGTTAAGTAATCCACTTCGTCCAGTCCCTGGCTCAGAATATGCCCGTTTCCAACCACTCCGTATGCATATTCAATATCCGTTGCTTTATACGTTTCTTTGGAAGAGGTTTCCGTGTATTTGTCATACTCATAGTATCCGTATGACATAGCATAACTATAGGACGTGGTTTCCGAGGAGGAATCACTGCTATCCGTAATGGTATGGTACTTTCCCGTACCGCCGCCGATGCCGGTTACCGTATATTCTGTACCGTTATACGTAATGGCAGACGGGAATACCAGTTCCGTAATGTACATAATCTCCGGTGTATTGACATCAAATCCGTTATATACCGCCGGATGTACATAGGATGCCGTTGTTCCGGAGCTGGAAGGGCTGAAATACCAGGTATTACCGTTTTCATCCGTACCAATTTTATAGTTTTGTGCCCTGGCAGTTGCCGTTGCACTTTTTATGGTACCGCCACTGGCGGAACCTGAATAGGTTGCTATGTAATAATCCCCGTTATTTGCCACCCAGTCCATGTTATAGCCCATGTCCGTGGTAAACTTGTACACATAGTTCTCATACACGTTCTCTTTGTTGGACGGCTGCGGTGTCGGCGCCGGTGTAGAGGTCGGAAGAGGGGTTGGTGTACTGGTCGGCTGTACTCCCGGTGCCAGCGTCGGTTCCGGTGTAGGGGTTGCGGTTGGTGTCGGGGTTGCCGTCGGTACCACATGCTTGTTTTTGTAGACAAATACCAGATACAGCTGGCTCTTGTTCTTCAGTTCATCATAGCTTACGGTATAGGAAGCAGTCGTACCGCTTCCGGATTTCAACACATCCCCCGTCTGACTGTTCACACGGAACTCAAAGCCGCTGTACTCATATTCGTCGTCTACTTCCGGATAGCCAATGGAAAGTTTCTCCCCGTAGTAAACCGTGGAATATTCCTGCGCCGGATCCGTCCTGTCAAAACTTATGTTGTTTCCTTTTTCGTCTACGACAAGCACGGTAAAAGGAATGCCTTGAAAGGTTAAGATAATTTCTTTGTCATAGGTTTCATAATAAAAGGTATCCAAGGACTTTCCGGACCATTCAATGCCCTTATCTTTGGAAAACTGCTCCATTTCCGGATAACTGTATACGGTACCGATGGTGGTGCCGTTTTTCTTGATAGCCAGGGGACGGCTGGCATAAAGGGTTACTCCGTTTGCCAGGGCATCATGCTCCATCTGTCCGGCATCAAACCATTCCTGCATACCCTCCAGTACCTTTTCTGCGGTCCATTCATAGGTATCATAATAAAAGGAACCAACCTCGTCACGGTTTACGCGGTTTGTGGTACTGGTAGACAGCTTAAAGCCGGCGTTATTGTAAAAGGATGCATTGATGGGCTTTCCTTCATAACTTGGGTAATCTTCTGAATTATCCGGTATCGTATCATTATATGCTGCATCAATTCTCTGTGGAAACAGATACCATGCCACAGTGGCATACTTAATGGATGCGGTGGAGGACGCTTTATTCTGTTTGATGGTGATGCGAAAGTTATTGTCTTCCGTTACATAGTAATCTTCAAAGGCCAGTACCCTGGTTGCTATGACCGGTACTGCCAGAACCGCTGTAAGGACAAGGGCTACCAGCAGTCCTTTGCGCCATTTCTTTTTCTTCATCCGTAAACTTCTCCTTTCTCCTCTTACGGTATATTTTCTATCACGTATTAAAAGTTCTTTATAATAAAACAAAGAACAAAACCCTCCGGATTCTGTTCCCTGTTTTCTATACTTATTCTGTTATCATTTCCAGAGGACGGTCTGCGCCGTCATAATTCCAGCCTTCTTCATAGCCGGTGGTATCAATACCCTCTTCCAGGGTAAGCACCAAGTCATAGCGGTACTGGAATACTCCGTACCCCATTTTTTCTACACTCTTTGGAATGGTTACTTCCTTTAAGTTATTTTCATAATTTAGAGGAGACTGAACCTGCAAATTAAATGCTCCCATTTCTATGGTCTGCAGTGTGGATGGAAGAACGACTTTTTCCAATTCATCTATCTTAGAAAAAGCACCCTTGCCCAGTTTTACCAGTCCTTCCGGAAGAATTACTTCTTTCAGTTTAGACATGCTGAACGAACTCTTTCCAATCTCCTTTATAGTTGATGGGAAATGCACTTCTTCCAACCGTTCCGTTAAGCTATAGCCCATGTTGATTGCTGTAATGCCTTCGCAAAAATACATCTTCCGAATCCAGCTGTCATAAGTTTTTCTTGTGGTCCAATATGTCCATGAAATGCTATCCTGTGTTACTTCCCCATTTCCGCTGAATACCAGCACGGAGCTTCTTGGCATCTGCTCCTGAAAACTTTCCGTCACTTTCCACAGCTCCACATGAATGCCTTCGTGGTCCCATTCCTCCACAAAAACAGTGAAGCCGTCGGAGGCCGGGTCATATTCTGAATTGGTGCCGCCGGATAACTTTGGTAACACGCCTCTGTTTATTTTCTCTCCGCAGATATTACATTCTTCATAATAAGAGCCGACTTCTTCTTCGGTTGGTTCAACTTCAATAATGTAAATTAAATCCCCGTGTTCTTTCAGCTTTGCAATCGTTTTCTTGTTCTGAATTTCACCACATTCGCATTCTTCCCATGATTTTCCGGAAGCTCCACAGGTAGCCTCGATTACATGTTCCACCCATGTATGAACATGTTCCGTAACTTCCGGAGTCGGGGTAGCTGTCGGCTTTGGACTTGGTGTAGGGGTACTTGTCGGTACCGGTGTTGACGTTGGCTCTGGTGTAGGGGTTGGTGTGGCTGTCGGCTCCGGTGTCGGTGTAGGAGTCGGTGTTGCGGTTGGTTCTGGTGTCGGTGTTACTTCAATAACTAACTTAGGAACACTGCCTCTGTTTACCTCTGTACCACATACGGTACAGGTTTCCGTATATTCACCCTCGGTATCTACGGTTGGTTCTGTAATGATGTTGTATTCCAGTTCTCCGTGTCCCAGGGCATCTGATAAAACTTCGTTCTGAATTTCACCGCATTCACACTCTTCCCAAGTACATCCGCTGTCTGTACATGTAGGCGGCACATCTTTCTTTACCCATGTATGCTCATGTACCGGAGCTTCCGTTGGCGCTGTTGTCACATCAGGAGCTTCCGTAGCTATTGGCTCTTTCGTTGGCACCGGTGTTTCGGTTGGCGCCGGAGTGTTTGTAGAAGTTGGCTCTGCCGTAGGCACTGCCGCCTCTGTTGGTGTCGGTAAAGGCTTATCTACCTGCTTCTCCTTCCCGAAGTAAAACACTGCGGCTATTCCTGCGGCAAGGAGGAGTAATAATACAATCCATTTTGATTTTTTTCTCATTTGTTTTCTCCTTTCAGATGTCTTAGGAATACTTCTCTATACAATCTGATATGTATTATAACATATTTTTTCTATTGCGTTAACATTTCGTTAAAAAATTTTTAAGCCGGTAAACACTTAAGCTTACCGGCTTTCTTTTTACCCCTGTTTGTTATTGTTTAATATTTCTTCTATGCTTCCTCTCGAGCATCTTCACGTAAAATTTTTTCACGTGCTTTTATTCATTTTTCAATGTACAAACTAAGATTCTAACATATGCTGAGTACTTTTGTTTCTTTATCGTAAAAGTATATGTTATCTGATAACACCTCTGTGGCATCCACTTGGGTTTCATTAATTTCCCTGACCATACTTCTGAAATAATCTACTGAAAATTCCTGATTTGCAGGTACTAAAATCACCTCATGGACGCTGCTGGGAAGAACATAAAAACTATTATTGATACGATGGGAAAAATATTCCAGTTCATCTTCAAAAATAAGAGCCGATGCGCCAAAGGAGCCTTTCCTGTTTGTCATTACAAAAAGAAACGGATGACATTCTTTTACTTCATGAACTTCTACCCCTACCCTGCGCCCTAAATCATACAGTAAATCTTCCATGCAACGTACTCTTACCGGCTGAAAGCGTTCGCAATTGCTGATAGCCGTCTGATGAAGCTCCTCCTCTGAGATCTGAAGAAGGTCCATATGTTCCCCGGTAATCACCAAGGTTCCCATAACATCGTCGGAAATCGGCACGACATAATAATATACAATTGCCAAATCCAGAAATGTCCGGTGTGGAATGGTATCCAGCAACTCCTTGTTTTTCTCTTTATTTACAAGACGTAAAAAAACATTTCTGCGGAATTCCTCCCAGGAAAATTGGATCTTTGATACTAACTGACTGTTTTTTTCTATCTCTTCCTGATATGCGTTACATAATTTTTCAGCGATATTCTCCAGGGTGCATAATCCCCTCATCCATTCGACAAACTGGTTATCCAGATAAAAGTTAGGTGCCACACGCTCCTCTTCGCCCTTTAGCATCAGGCCGGTGACCGCCACTCCGTTATTTTTAGTGGATGTGCATACTTCTCCCTTTACCTTTCCGTTAAAATGCGTTTCTACACGTTCCTGAATTTCTTTCAGAAACTGAATATATTCCATATCTTTATTCAATTGTTATTCCTCTCTTTTGTTGAAATTTTACCGAAATCTATGCCATTAGACCGGTACACAACAGAATACACGGAATCATAAGAATTTTTGAAGCTATTATTATAGTACCAAAAAAAGGAGTCTGCTTCAAGAGCAAACTCCTCTCTTATATGTAGAAAATCATCCACTATTTTTGTACACATTGCACAATGAATTTATTTTTCAGATAAGTATTCATCAATACCTTTCGCTGCAGCTCTTCCCGCACCCATAGCAAGAATTACCGTCGCAGCACCGGTTACTGCATCACCACCGGCAAAAACACCCTCACGGGAGGTTTGTCCATTGGCTTCATCCGCCACAATACATTTGTGTCTGTTACACTCTAATCCGGCAGTAGTAGAAGTAATCAGCGGGTTCGGACTGGTACCGAGAGACATAATTACTGTGTCCACATCCAGTTCGAATTCAGAGCCTTCTTTGACTACCGGGCGTCTTCTTCCGGAAGCATCCGGTTCACCCAGCTCCATTTCCACACAGGTCATTCCCTTTACCCAACCGTTTTCATCCACGAGAATTTCGGTTGGATTTGTCAGCAGTTTAAAAATAATGCCTTCTTCCTTTGCATGATGAACCTCTTCCACACGGGCAGGAAGCTCCTCTTCACTTCTGCGGTATACAATGTAGGTAGTTGCTCCCAGGCGAAGCGCGGTTCTGGCTGCGTCCATAGCAACGTTACCGCCGCCTACTACAGCAACCTTCTTCCCTTTGAAAATCGGGGTGTCATAAGAATCATCAAAAGCCTTCATCAGGTTATTTCTTGTCAAAAATTCATTGGCAGAAAATACACCGTTGGCATTTTCTCCCGGAATACCCATAAACTTCGGAAGACCTGCACCGGAACCGATAAATACTGCAGAGAATCCTTCTTCCTCCATTAACTGGTCAATGGTAGTAGACTTACCAATAATTACATTGGTTTCAATTTTTACGCCAAGCGCCTTTACATTTTCAATTTCGCTCTTCACTACCGTGCCCTTCGGTAAACGGAACTCCGGAATACCGTAAACAAGTACGCCGCCAGCCTCATGAAGTGCTTCAAAGATAGTTACATCGTAACCCAGTTTTGCTAGGTCGCCCGCACAGGTAAGTCCTGCAGGACCGGAACCGATAACAGCCACCTTTTTACCTTTGCTTGCTGCTTCTACCTTCGGCACCACTTTATTTTCTCTTGCCCAGTCAGCAACAAAACGCTCCAGCTTTCCGATGGAAACCGGTTCCGCCTTAATGCCGCGGATACATTTTGCTTCACACTGGGATTCCTGAGGACAAACACGTCCGCAAACCGCAGGAAGTGCAGAATATTTGCTGATTACTTCATATGCGCCGGCAATATTTTTCTCCTGAATTTCTCTAATAAATCCCGGAATATCAATGTTTACCGGACAACCTTTCTGACACTGGGGATTTTTACAGGTCAGACAACGGGCTGCTTCCGCCACTGCTTCTTCCATATTATAGCCAAGGCATACCTCTTCGAAATTGGTTGCACGAACCTTTGCATCCTGCTCTCTGACAGGAACTCTATGTAATACATCTGCCATTGTAATTCATCCTCCTATTCGCAATGTCCGCAGCCGCCGTGATGAGTTGCACCTTCTTTTGCACGCAGTACCGCACGGCCTTCCACTGTCTTATAAATCTGCTGGCGTTTCATTGCTTCATCAAAATTTACTAAATGTCCGTCAAATTCCGGACCATCTACGCAGGCAAACTTAATTTCATTACCGACGGTAAGACGGCATGCACCGCACATACCGGTACCGTCTACCATAATCGGATTCATGCTGACCACTGTCTTTATGCCCAGTTCTTTTGTAAGCAGGCAAACAAACTTCATCATAATCAACGGACCGATTGCCACAATATGATGATATTCTTTTCCCTCTGCAACAAGAGCCTTTAAACAGTCGTTTACATTACCTTTTCTTCCGTAGGAACCATCATCGGTTGTGACATAAACGTTAGCGGCCACCTGCTTCATTTCTTCTTCTAAAATAATCAGGTCTTTATTTCTGGCACCAATGATGACATCTACGTCAACTCCCTGCTCATGCAACCATTTCACCTGAGGATATACCGGTGCAGTACCGACACCCCCGGCAATAAACAGTATCTTCTTTGCCTTGAGTTCTTCAACACTCTCATCAATCAGTTCTGTCTTACAGCCAAGCGGACCTACAAAATCGCGGAATGCATCGCCGACTTCATATTCTGCCATCATTTTGGTAGATGTACCAATCGTCTGGAACACAATCGTAACTGTTCCTTCTTCTCTGTTGTAATCGCAAATGGTAAGCGGAATCCGTTCTCCTTTTTCATCCGTCTTAACAATTACAAACTGCCCCGGATAGCAATGCTTTGCCGTTCTTGGTGCTTTTATATCCATTAACACAATATTTGGTGACAATATCGTCTTTTTTACGATTTCATACATGTCCTTATCCTTCTTTCCACAAAGTATTAGTCACATTTTACCTCGTCTTATGAAAAAAATCCAGTATTATATTTAATTTTTCTACAAAAAATAAAATTTTCTGCTTTATTTGAAAAAAGTACTTTACTTTAATTCGTTATAGTGGTAAAATAATAACGTATACAGTAAGGAGGTGTTGTCATGGGAAAAAATATTAAGAACCCTGCGGTCGACTATTTATTCGATGCAATTCTCAGTTTAAAAGACAAAGACGAATGCTATGCTTTTTTTGATGATATATGTACGGTAAACGAGATTCTCTCTTTATCCCAGCGTTTTGAGGTAGCTGCTATGTTACGTTCCAGAAAAACTTATTTGGAAATCGCAGAAAAAACAGGCGCTTCTACCGCTACTATCAGCCGTGTAAACCGTTCTTTAAATTACGGTAACGACGGATATGACATGGTATTCGGACGTATCGATGCTTTACCGGCCGACCATACGGAATCTAACACAGAAGAATAACAAATTTTATAAGAACCATCGGTCTTGCCGGTGGTTCTTACTTTTTCAATTACTTTAGTCGCAGTTACGCGGACAAAAGAAAAATGGCAGGTCAGAACATAATGTTCTGCCTGCCACTCTGTTTTTATTATCCTTGTTTATTCGCGCAGATTAAACTCTCTTCATGTATTCACCAGTTCTGGTGTCAATCTGAATCTTGTCGCCCTGTTCTACGAATAATGGAACGTATACAGTTGCGCCTGTTTCAACTACAGCCGGCTTGGAAGCACCTGTTGCTGTGTCGCCCTTGAAACCTGGTTCTGTGTCTGTGATTTCGAGTTCTACAAAGAGAGGTGGCTCGATTGCGAATACCTGGCCTGCGTGGGAAAGCATCTTAACCATTTCGTTTTCCTTAACGAACTTTAAGGAATCACCAATCTGGTCTTCAGTCATAGCAATCTGGTCGTATGTTTCAACGTTCATGAAGTGGAACATTTCGCCATCGCTGTATAAGTACTGCATGTCAGATCTTTCGATGTGAGCAGCCGGGAATTTTTCGGTTGG
>JAGAQI010000029.1 GCA_017622795.1 Lachnospiraceae bacterium | reverse complement strand
TCCGGTGTACGGACACCGATAATCACATCCGGGTTAATGGTTGGCATCAGCTTACTGTGAAATTGTTTATAATCTATGTCCTGTAGGGCAAATAACTGCTCGGTTATACTCTGCATGATAACGCCTTTCCACTAATCCCATGTCTTCCAAACTTCCGGCTGATAGCCCACGGTGGCCTGCTTACCATTACGCACAATCGGAGTCTTTAACAGCTGCTGGTTTTCCAGAAGCTTTTCTTCCTTGTCTGCATCAGACAGGTACTTTAGCAGTACCAGAGTGTTCTTGTCTTTATTGTTTTCATCCAGCAGTTTGTCCAAACCTCCCACCGCCTGCTTCACGCTGGTAAACTCGCCCTTGCTCATGCCTTTTTCTTTTAAGTCAATGAACTGGAACTTTATGCCCCGCTCCTTAAAATAGCGGTCAGCTTTCTTTGTGTCAAAGCACTTTTTTGTGCCGAAAATTTGAATATTCATAGGTTGCTCCTTCCTCTATGGCTCTCATTAGAAATCATACCTTGTAATACTACAGTTTTCCACGCCAAACTCTGCATATTCCGCATTGGTCATCTCGTAAAAGTAGGACTGGATGACTCTGGCAATACCGTTGTGCGCTACCAGAATATACGTCTTTTCTTCCGATTCTGCCTTAATATCGTCCAATAAATTGTAAATGCGCTGCGCCAGATGCAGCATGCTTTCACCGCCCTCGTAACGGCACACAAACTGCTTTTTTGCTTCCTTAAATTCTGCCCCGTCTCTGGCAGTACCTTCATACTTACCGAAGTTCTGCTCTCTGAGACGTTCTTCCACCTGCATTGGAATACCTGTCATTTCCGAAATATGACGGGCGGTTTCCGCCGCACGCACCAGCGGAGAATACAAAATCATATCCGCAGAAAGTCCCTGCTCAATAAACTTTTTTCCTGTTTCGATGGCCTGTTCATGGCCTTTTTCTGTAAGGGCAATGTCTGTTGCACCGCAAATTTTATTTTCTACGTTCCAGGCACTTTGGCCGTGACGGATGAAGTAAAAATGTCCCATGATAAATCTCCTTACAAAAACTGCCACATCTAATGATGTGGCAGTAAATTTCTTATAAAGTATGAGCATTAAACTCTCTTCATGTATTCACCAGTTCTGGTGTCAATCTGAATTCTGTCGCCCTGCTCTACGAATAATGGAACGTATACAGTTGCGCCTGTTTCAACTACAGCCGGCTTGGAAGCGCCTGTTGCTGTGTCGCCCTTGAAACCAGGTTCTGTGTCTGTGATTTCAAGTTCTACAAAGAGAGGTGGTTCAATAGCGAATACCTGGCCTGCGTGGGAAAGCATCTTAACCATTTCGTTTTCCTTAACGAACTTTAAGGAATCACCAATCTGGTCTTCGGTCATAGCAATCTGGTCATATGTTTCAACGTTCATGAAGTGGAACATTTCGCCATCGCTGTATAAGTACTGCATGTCAGATCTTTCGATGTGAGCAGCCGGGAATTTTTCGGTTGGACGGAAAGTCTTTTCAATAATACCACCGTTCTTGATGTTCTTTAATCTGGTTCTTACGAAAGCAGCGCCCTTACCTGGCTTAACGTGCTGGAATTCGATAACCTGTACTACGTTTCCTTCAATTTCAAGTGTGAGACCATTTCTAAAATCGCCTGCAGAAATCATGTATAAATCCTCCTTAAATGTAGCAGCTTTCACTGCGTGCATAATAAACTTATTGTAGTATAACCTAAAACAGGAAATTTTTCAACATATTTTTTACAATTCTATCAATTCTTTTTTAGAATGAGTCAAATTCTCGTATCCGTCTTCTGTGAGAACCACCATATCTTCGATTCTGACTCCTCCGAAGTCCGGAATGTAAATACCCGGTTCTACTGTCATAATCATGCCTGCTTCCACAATATCCTCTTCTATCATGGAAAAACGCGGATTTTCATGAATTTCTAAACCGACGCTGTGTCCAAGGCCATGACCGAAGTATCCTTCGTAGCCGGCACCGTAAATAACATCCCTTGCCACCTTATCATACGCCTTACCCGGCAATCCCGGCTTTAACATGGCAAGCACTGCCAGCTGAGCCTTTAATACGGTATTGTAAATCTCCTTCTGCTTTTCACTTGCCTTACCGACTACAACCGTACGTGTCATATCGGAGCAATACCCGTTGTAAACACAGCCGAAGTCCATCGTAACAAAATCACCGGCTTCAATCTTTTTGTGTCCAGGTTCCGCATGAGGCTTGGACGAATTTACGCCGGATGCCACAATAGATTCAAAGCTAAGCTTATCAGCACCGTTCATTTTCATGATATATTCCAGCTTAGCTGCAATTTCCAGTTCTGTTACGCCCGGCTTTAACTCCTTTAAAATCTCTTCAAAAGCAATATCACCGATGTGTTCTGCCTGACGGTGCAGGGCAATTTCTTCCGCTGTTTTAATACGGCGTAACTCTGCCAGTTCTCCTGTCAGCGGAACCAGTTCCTTTACCGCAAGACGTTCTTTTAAATTCTGATACGTGCTGTAACGCACCTGATTTGCTTCAAAACCAAGAATTGCAATGTTTTCCGCAGTAAGCACCTGATTGATAAATTTGCAGTAATCCCGTCCCGCATCCACTTCCACCACGGTATAATCCGGTGCCTGAGCCGTTGCTGCAATGGTGTAGCGGGAATCGGTAAATAATGTTTTACTGTTTCTTGTGATTAACAAATAACCGGTGGCTCCGGTAAAGCCGCTGAGATACCGCATATTGTAGCCATCGGAAACCAATATTGCATCTAATGCCTTTGTTTCCAGCAGTTTTGCCAGTTTTTCATATCTGATTTGCATGTTTGTTCCTCTTTCTTGATTACTCTGCTTATGATCACTATTTCTATCGTTTACAAAGCTCTTTCATTGCATCCATCGCAAGAAGATAACCGTTTAATCCAAGACCTAAAATTTCGCCGTCGCACACCGGTGTAACAACAGAAGTATGACGGAATTCCTCTCTCTTATACACGTTGGAAATATGGACTTCAATCTTCGGAACCGTAACAGATGCCAGAGCATCACGGATAGCAATGCTGTAGTGGGCATAAGCACCCGGATTGATAATAATACCGTCTACCTCATCGAAGTATGCTTTCTGGATACGGTCGATAATTGCACCTTCCGAATTGTCCTGGAAGCATTCCAGCTCAATTCCTTCTGCTTCTGCCTTTGCGCGAAGACGTGCAATTAATGTGTCATAAGACTCGCTACCGTAAATTCCTTTTTCACGGATACCGAGAAAGTTCAAATTCGGTCCGTTGATAACTAAAATTTTCATCTGTTCTCCTCCTTGCCTTTTGCAATTACAAAGTAGTTTTTTATCACACACTTAACAGTTTTTCAATTTGGCAAATTATTTCATAAAAGGACATATTGTCGGTCTGCAATATCAAATCTGCAGTGGCTTCATATACCGGTCCCCGGATAGCCAACATGGTTTCGATTTTATTTCGCAAATCACCATTTTGAAGAAGCGGTCTGCTGTCACCGGAACCGGATAGCCGTTTCATCAAAGTTTCGGTTTCTGCCTTTAAATAAATGACTGTTCCGAGTTCCTTTAATAGCTCTGCATTTCCTTCTTTCATCGGAAGACCGCCGCCGGTGGCAATAATATTGCCCTTTGGACCCTCTATCAGTCTGCGGATTACTTCCGTTTCTTTTTCCCTAAAATACGGCTCACCTTTTTCTTCAAAAAGTTTTGTTATGGACATGCCCTCTTCCTGCTCAATTAAAGCATCCGTATCCAGGAAATTATATTCCACTGCTTTTGCCGCTTTACGGCCTACTGTGCTTTTTCCGCTGCCCATATAACCGATAAGTATAATATTTCTGTTTTTATTGATTTTCATTCTTTTGCTTCTCTCTTCGGTAAAAATATAGAATCGGTTTTTCCAGATAACGTTTTAATACAATTTGTATTTCTTCGTGTTTGTCGATTGGTTCTACCAGCCAGGATTCGATGCCGGTGCGTTTTGCCCCCCACACATCGGTAAACAGCTGGTCACCTACAAACACCGTGGTTTCCCTTGTAGAACCCATTTTTTCCATAGCGCGCTCATAACCGTTGCGTCCCGGTTTCCCGGCTTTGAAAATATAGTCCACCTTGATTTTTTCATTGAACATTTTTACCCGCTCTTCCTTGTTATTGGAAAGCAGGCAAACCCGGAATCCGATGCCCTTCAAACGCTCCATCAGAGCGATTGCACGTTCCGTAGCCGGCTTACCGTGCTCCGTTAAGGTATTATCAATATCAAAAATCAATGCACGGATCCCCCGCTCATACAATGCTTCGTAAGGAATTTCGAAAGCAGAGGTACAGGTAACATCCGGATAAAAGGTTTTTAACATAGTATTCTCCTATAACACAAATTTTGACATCCAAACGATGTCATTTGCATAAGCAAAACTGCTATATTAAGTTATTTTAGCACAATCTTTTTCTTCCTTCAACCACTGTTTTCCGCATTGTTTTCCATTTGTTAAAACTTAAACGATTTTTCTACTTGTACAAATTGAAAAATGCTGTTATAATGCCTATGTAAACACTTACATAGTGGATGAAATTAAATGGAGGCAAATCCTCTGTCCGCACAAGCGGGCGGACATTTTGCTTCGCAAAACAAGGAGGATTATCATGGATTATTTAAAACAGTTTTCCCTGGAAGGAAAAATCGCTTTAGTTACCGGTGCTTCTTACGGTATCGGTTTTGCAATTGCAAGCGCATACGCTAAGGCCGGTGCTACCATCGTATTCAACGACATCAAGCAGGAGCTTGTTGACAAGGGCTTAGCCGCTTATGAAGAACTCGGCATCAAGGCTCACGGTTACGTTTGTGACGTTACCAATGAAGAGCAGGTTAACGCTATGATCGCTCAGATTGAAAAGGAAGTTGGCGTTATCGACATTCTCGTTAACAATGCCGGCATCATTAAGAGAATCCCTATGTGCGAAATGACCGCTGCTGAATTCAGACAGGTTATCGACGTTGACTTAAATGCTCCTTTCATCATGGCAAAGGCAGTTATCCCTAGCATGATTAAGAAGGGCCACGGTAAGATTATTAACATCTGTTCCATGATGAGTGAACTCGGCCGTGAAACCGTTTCCGCATATGCAGCTGCTAAG
>JAGAQI010000028.1 GCA_017622795.1 Lachnospiraceae bacterium | reverse complement strand
TGTAAGCATTAAGGAATTTGGTGCTTTCCTTGAGTTCGCTCCTGGCAAGGAAGCTATGGTTCATATTTCCAAGGTTTCCAAGGAAAGAATTGACCGTGTAGAAGATGTACTCACCCTTGGTGATGTTGTTAAGGCTGTTTGTCTTGGCAAGGACAAGATGGGCAGAGTATCCTTCAGTATTAAGGATGTAAAGTAATTTAAGTTTTTTCAGGGGCTGTTGTAAATTTTGCAACAGCCTCTTGCTTTTTTATTCGGCATTTGCCAAATATGTTGTGAAAGAAGTTTGAGCATGATTAAAACCTTAGAACTTGAAAACGGAATACGGGTTGTATTGGAACCGATGAACCATTTACGGACAGTATCCTTCGGTGTATGGGTAAAAGTAGGCTCCGTCAATGAAACAGAAGAAAATAACGGCATTTCCCATGTGATTGAACATTGTTTGTTTAAAGGCACAAAAACCAGAAGTGCCAAGCAGCTGGCGGACGAAATTTCCGCCATTGGCGATCAGTTAAATGCCTTTACCGGAAAGGAATGTACCGCTTTTTACGGGGTAACATTAACGGAATACCTGCCAAAGATGATGGAACTGGTGGGAGATATGTTACAAAACTCCACCTTTGAGGAAGAACCGCTTCAAAAGGAACTTGGAGTTATTTTAGAAGAAATCGATATGTACGACGATTCGCCGGAGGACCTGGTGCATGAGCTGCTCCAGAAGAATGTCTGGAAGAATCATGCGCTTGGATATATTATTTCCGGGGAAAAGAACGTGGTTTCCGCCATGACAAGGGAGCAGATTGTGGACTATATGAAGCTCCATTATTGCGGAAGCAACATGGTAATTTCCATTGCGGGAAATTTTGAAGAACAAGAGGTTATTTCAAATTTAAACCGTTATTTTGCAGCAATTCCACGGTTTGGAACCGGGAAAAATGCCAATACGGACGCAGATACGGTGCCGGAGTTTACCCGCTGTCTTTGCGAGCGGAAAAAGGATGTGGAACAGCTTTATATGAATCTTGCTTTCCCTACCATGGATGAACGGGATGAGGAGCGCCATGTGCAGATTATGGCCAACGCCCTGCTTGGCGGAAGCAACAACTCTTATTTATTCCAGCAGGTAAGAGAGGAGCTTGGACTTGCGTATTCCGTGTATTCCTATTCCAGCTTGTACCGTTATGCGGGATTGTTCCATATTGATGTGATTGTAAATCCGGCAAATGCTTTGACTGTTTATGAAAAACTGGATGAAATCCTGAAAGATTTTTCTGCAAAGGCTATTTCAAAAGAGGAACTTAATAGTCTGTATACCCAGCTTCGCATTGAAATGATAATGGGCAGCGAAAGTGCCAGAAACCGGATGGAGCGAAATGCCAAAGCATTACTGATGCACGGAAGAGTTGTAACGTTAGACGAAACTTTAGAGAAGCTTTCCGGTGTTTCCGCAGAGGATATCCGTATGTTTGGCGAAAAATATTTTGATTTATCAAAAGCAGGGGTCTGTTTGGTAGGAGACATTGGAAAAGAAGCGGAAAAAGTGAAGAAAAGATGGCGTTAAAGTAGCATAAAATCAGAGATTTTTACTTGACTATAAAAGTGTGATACTTTACAATAGTAAATAGATAAATTTAATGTGGGGAAGTGTATGCACTTCTCCCATAAATTGATTTTTAAGGAGAATAAAAAGGAAAATCGGGAGGATTTATTATGAGAAAAAATACAATGTGTGTCCAGGGTGGATACGAACCAAAAAACGGTGAGCCAAGAGTTACACCAATTTGTCAAAGCACTACATATAAGTATGACAGCAGCGAAACCGTTGGTAAGCTGTTTGACTTAGAAGAAGACGGTTTTTTCTATACCAGAATTGCAAATCCAACGGTAGATGTTGTGGAAAAGAAGATCGCTATGTTAGAAGGCGGTATCGGTGCGATGTGCACTTCCTCCGGACAGGCAGCATCTTTAATTTCTGTTATGAATATTTGTGAAGCAGGTGACCACATGATTTCCACCGCTGCAATTTACGGCGGCACGATGAACCTGTTTTCCGTTACTTTTAAAAAGTTCGGTATCGATGTAACTTTCGTTGATCCGGATATTTCTGCTGAAGATTTACAGAAGGAAGTAAAAGAGAACACCAAGTTAATTTTCTCCGAAACCTTATCTAATCCTTCCTTAGTCGTTTGTGATATTGAAAAATTTGCTAAGGTTGCCCATGCTAACGGCATTCCGCTCATTGTGGATAATACCTTTGCTACACCAATGCTTTGCCGTCCGTTCGAATTCGGTGCAGATATCGTGGTACATTCTACTTCTAAGTACCTTGACGGTCATGCAACTGCTCTTGGCGGTGTTATCGTCGATAGTGGTAACTTTAATTGGGATAACGGTAAGTTTCCGGGTCTTTCCACACCGGATGAGTCCTACCACGGAATGGTTTATACCAGAGATTGCGGAAAAGCGGCTTATATTACAAAGGCAAGAGTACAGTTAATGAGAGACTTAGGTTCCACACCGGCTCCTCAAAATGCATTTTACTTAAATCTTGGCTTAGAAACATTGCATCTTCGCATGGAGCGTCACAGTGCGAATGCACTTGCCGTTGCAAAGTGGTTGGAAAAGAATGAAAATGTGTCCTGGGTAAATTATCCGGGCTTAGAAAGCAACAAATATAATGGTCTTGCTTCCAAGTATTTACCGGCAGGCACCAGCGGCGTTATTGCTTTTGGTGTCAAGGGCGGCAGAGAAGCAGCAATGAAGTTTATGGACAGCTTAAAGCTGGCCGCTATTGTAGTTCATGTGGCAGATGCTAGAACCAGCGTGTTGCATCCTGCAAGCACAACCCACCGTCAGCTTACGGATGAACAGCTGATCGCAGCAGGTGTAAGCGCAGATTTGGTAAGAATGTCTATCGGTATTGAAGATTTGGCAGATATTCTGGAGGATTTAGAACAGGCATTTGCTTGTATTAAGTAAAATAAGGCTATAGGAAACAGATGAGAAACAGGGAAGGATTCCGGGGAGGAAAGTATGAACGAGTTGTTGCGTAAGCGGGCAAGATATCTTTTGGCAGATACATTACAGGAGCCGGTTTTGTTTTTTGATAAAAAAGATTTGCTGGCTGATTTTAATCAGGAAGCTGCGGAAAAGTTTTGTCTGAGTAAAAAAGATGAAGAAGTAATGACACGGAAATACTTTGAAACCAATATTCTACAGCTGACGTATGAAGATAATCCGAATCCAAAAATCAATCGGGAAGTTGTGTTGCAAAAAGATTATGCAACCATTAGCTATCATTTTACCGTACAAAAGATTCACAGTACCCGCAAAGGTTATATGGGCAGGGTCTATTCATTTAAAGACATTACAAAGCAGAAAATGATGTACAATGCGTTGGAAAATATGTCTGCCTATGATCAGCTTACGGGATTCTACACAAGTAGAGTGTTTGCAAACAAGCTCGCCGAGTGGGATTCTGAACCGGGTGAATATATTGTGGCAATTTGCAATATAGCCGGATTAAAGCTGTTAAACTCTTTTTATGATAAAAACATTACGAACGGTGTCATTTCCAAAATGTCAGAAGAACTTCGGGATGTGCTTCCGGAAGACACTCTGATTTCTTATGCAGATGATGATTGTACGACAATAGTTGCTAGAAACATTACCGAAGAGCAGATGCTTTTATATCTTTCTACTGCTTCTCGCAAATTAAAAAAGCGTGGTTTGGAAAATGTTCCTGTTTTTCTTAATTTTGGTATTGCAAGAAGAGAAAACACTGCTGTATCCACCGAGGAATATATTAAATATGCAGCAATGGATTTACTTCTGAAAAAAGGAAAATACGGAGTGGAACAAAGAAGAGAAATGACCATGGCATTGACGGAGGAATATTTCCGGAATGAATATGAATCCTTGGATCATGTAAACCGTATTAAGATATTAGCGTCCGGTATGGCAGAAAAGCTCGGACTGGATGTTGCAGACAAGCAAAAGCTTGATTTGTTATGTACTTATCACGATATAGGAAGAGTAAAAACACGAGAAGAAGTATGGAGCCGTGCGGCATTGATTACAAGAGATGAACTTGACATTGTAAAACTGCATTCTATTGCAGGTCATCAGATTGTTTCTAATATGCAGTTGGAATATGATATTTCGGATTTGGTATTATACCATCATGAAAACTATGACGGAAGCGGTTATCCGTACGGACTTACGAAAGAGGAAATTCCTTTGGTATCGAGAGTTCATGCGATTGTAGATGCATATGATGTCATGATTAATGACCAGCGTTATAAAGGGGCGGTTTCGGAGGAGATTGCCGTAGATGAACTGCGTAAATTTGCAGGAAGCCAGTTTGATCCGGCTTTAGTAAAACTGTTTGAAGAATATTTAGAAGAAAATAAAGAGAAAGGTCTGTAGAAATGGCGGCAAAAAAATCAACAAAAACCGGTAAAACATCTACCGGTGCTAAAAAGACTACTACAGCAAAAAAGACAACCGGCTCAAATTCATCAGGTGCAAAAAGAGGAACAACACAGGCAAAAAAATCTGCAACGAAACATGCACCAAAAACAAAATCTGCTGCGGTAAAACCGGCAGTGAAAGAGGAATTAGTACCGGAGTTAAATAATGAACTGGTTCTTTTAATTACTTTGGTAGTTTCTATTTTGCTGTTTTTAAGTAATTTCAGTTTGAGCGGAAAAGTCGGAGAAGTAATTAATCAGGTTACGTTTGGCTTATTCGGCATATTGGCTTATATAATTCCGTTCTTTTTGTTTTTTGGTATTGCTTTTTATCTCGCAAATAAGAAGGATAACAAACGCTATATCGTAAAGCTGGTGGCGTCCGTTGGCTTGTTTGTTGTGATTGCGGCTATATTGCAACTGGTATTGGGCAAGACTACAAATGTAGAACTATTAGAATATTATAAACTTTGCGCAGAAAATAAAACCGGTGGAGGGTTGCTTGGCGGTGCTGTATGTTGGCTCTTGATTCCATTATTTGGTAAAGTAGGCAGTTATGTAGTATTGATAGCATTGGCAATTCTTTCCCTTATGGTTTTAACCGGAAAAGCATTATTTGCGCTTATTGCCGAAGTAAGCGGCAAAGAAATGGAAAAACAAAAAGAATTGCATAAAATCCGTGCAGAAGAGCGTCAGGTGCTTCGCGAAGAACAGCGCATATTAAGAGAAGAGCAATTGATTCAGAGGGAAGAACAACTGCGTGTTATGCGGGAAGAACAGGAACAACGCAGTAAAGCCCAAAGCTTTCTTCTTCCGACGGAAAGCGTGAAGGAAGAAGCTCCGAAAAAAGTTTTGGAACGCAATTTTTTTGGCGGTTTTTCAAAGACGGCACCGGCGGGAAAAGAAGAGTCTACAGGTGTAGATAATTCGGTCGGTGTAAAAGAACAGGTTCCTATGGATAAAGAAACCGAAGAATTGATTTATACCGGAAACTTTCAGCCCTCCAAGGACACTATGGAAGCAGTTAACAGCATTTATGAGGAGGAACTTCGTAAAAAATTTGACCTCGCAGGTCAGAGTTCATCCATCCGTGAAGTTTCGCCAATCCGTGAAGTTTCGCCAATCCGTGAAGTTACACCAATCCGTAAGCCTGCACCGGTGATTCAGGTAACCCCTGTGGCAGTAGAATCAAAAAAAGCAGATGAGCCGTTTGAACCAAGCTTTTCAGAAGCATCATTACAGGACAAACGCCAACCGGAGAATCCTAAGGCAAAGGAAGCGTTTGCCCATGCTGCTTATGGTGTAGGAACCCCTAAAATACCGGCTGAAGAAAAGAAGGAACTGGAAGAGATTAAGGCAGCAAATAAGGCCACAGCGGAAGATATTGCAAAGGTAGCGGAAGAAGCAGAAGCTTCCCAGGAAGAAAAACTTCCGGAATATCAATTTCCGCCAATTGAGCTGTTGTCCCGTCCGGTTCATAAGTCATCCGGAAATTCTGAAGAAGAACTTATCCAGACTGCAGATAAATTAAAGAATACCCTGGAGAGCTTTGGTGTTCGTGTTACTATTAACAACGTGAGTCGCGGTCCGTCGGTTACAAGATATGAATTGCAACCGGAACAGGGTGTTAAGGTAAGTAAGATTACCGGTCTGGCGGATGATATTAAATTAAATCTTGCAGCAGCGGATGTACGAATCGAAGCTCCGATTCCGGGTAAGGCGGCCGTTGGTATTGAAGTTCCGAACAAGGAAAATACGGCAGTACTTCTCAGAGAGCTGATAGAATCACCGGAATTTGTAAATCATTCTTCCAATATTGCGTTTACCGTTGGTAAAGACATTGGCGGACAAAATATTGTGGCAGATATTGCAAAAATGCCCCATGTGCTTATTGCGGGTGCTACCGGTTCCGGTAAATCCGTATGTATTAACACAATTATCATGAGCATACTGTATAAAGCTCATCCGAATGATGTAAAGCTTATTATGGTTGACCCTAAGGTAGTGGAACTTAGCGTGTACAACGGTATTCCGCATTTATTAATTCCGGTAGTTACCGACCCTAAAAAGGCGTCAGCGGCACTAAATTGGGCAGTAGCGGAAATGATGGAACGCTATGAAAAATTTGCGGCTCTCGGTGTCCGTGATTTAAAGGGTTATAATGCAAGAATTGAAGAAGCGGCAAAAGAAGGACATACGGACGAAAAATTCCAGACAATGCCACAGATTGTTATTATTGTGGACGAGCTTGCCGATCTGATGATGGTTGCTCCCGGTGAAGTGGAGGATGCCATCTGCCGTTTGGCGCAGCTGGCAAGAGCAGCAGGCATTCATTTGATTATTGCAACCCAGCGTCCATCGGTGAATGTTATTACTGGTTTGATTAAGGCAAATGTACCGTCCCGTGTGGCGTTTGCAGTTTCTTCCGGTGTGGACTCCAGAACCATTCTGGACTCTGTCGGAGCAGAAAAACTGCTTGGTAAGGGTGATATGTTGTTCTATCCGTCCGGTTATCCGAAGCCGGTACGTATCCAGGGTGCTTTTGTTTCTGATAAGGAAGTAAATAGTGTGGTAGAATTCCTGAAAGGGCAAAATCCGGGGATTGTCGGATATAACGATGAGATTTCCAAGAAGATTGCAAGTGGTGTTACCGTAGAAGCGTCCGGCAGTACATCGGCGGCAGCTTCTAATGACAATGGTAAGGATGAATATTTTGCAGAAGCCGGAAGGTTCATTATCGAAAAAGATAAAGCATCCATTGGTATGTTGCAAAGAGTATATAAAATCGGTTTTAACCGGGCTGCCAGAATTATGGACCAGCTGTCGGAAGCAGGAGTTGTAGGACCGGAGGAAGGTACAAAACCTCGTAAGATTTTAATGACTGCTGAAGAATTTGAAAACTATTTGTCGGGCGGTCAGTAATTTGCTTGAGTTTTTTTGTAGAGTCTGTTATACTACAAAATATAGAATAAAATGTACTCATTAAGTACGAAATGGAGGATTCTGATGAAAACAGATATTCAGATTGCACAGGAAGCTACCTTAAAGCCAATCAAAGAAGTGGCAGCACTCCTTGGAATTTGCGAGGATGATTTAGAACTTTACGGAAAGTACAAGGCTAAAATTTCAGAAGAATTAATGGAAAAAACCAAGAATAATCCGAATGGTAAATTGGTTTTAGTTACTGCAATTAATCCAACCCCTGCAGGAGAAGGAAAAACCACCACCTCCATCGGTATTGGTGAGGCATTCGGACGTCTTGGTAAAAAAGCAGTTTTAGCACTTCGTGAGCCGTCTCTCGGCCCATGTTTCGGTATTAAGGGTGGTGCATCCGGCGGCGGATATGCCCAGGTTGTTCCTATGGAAGACTTAAACCTGCATTTTACCGGCGATTTTCATGCAATTACCTCCGCTAACAATTTACTGGCAGCTATGTTAGATAACCACATCTTCCAAGGTAATGCGTTAAATATCGATCCAAAACAGATTGTTTGGAAGAGATGTCTTGATATGAATGACCGTGCTTTAAGAAACATTACCGTTGGTCTTGGCAAAAAGTCAGATGGTGTAGTAAGGGAAGATCATTTTGTAATTTCTGTAGCAACAGAAATTATGGCGATTTTATGTCTTGCAGAAGATATGGATGACTTAAAGAACCGTCTTTCTAAAATTATTGTTGCATATACCTATGCCGGGGAACCTGTTACTGCTGCGGATTTAAAGGCAGTAGGTTCCATGGCAGCATTGCTGAAGGACGCTCTGCAGCCAAACTTAATCCAGACATTAGAGCATACACCGGCCATTGTACATGGTGGTCCGTTTGCAAATATTGCACATGGATGTAACAGTATCCGTGCTACAAAGGCGGCATTAAAACTGGCAGATTACGTTATTACCGAAGCCGGCTTTGGTGCAGACCTTGGTGCAGAAAAATTCTTTGATATTAAGTGCCGTATGGCCGGATTAAAACCGGATGCGGTTGTTCTGGTCGCTACCGTACGTGCATTAAAGTATAACGGCGGTGTACCAAAAACAGAGCTTGCAGCAGAGAACTTAGATGCATTAAAGAAGGGTATCGTAAACTTGGAAAAGCATATCGAAAACCTTCAGAAATATCAGGTTCCGGTTATTGTTACTTTAAACCGGTTTATGACGGATTCCGATGCAGAACTTGCTTTTGTTAAGGAATTTTGTGAAGCCAGAGGCTGTACCTTTGCTCTTTCCGAAGTATGGGAAAAGGGCGGCGAAGGCGGTATCGAGCTGGCAAATTGTATTTTAGATACTTTAGAAAATAAAACATCTGATTTTAAGGTCCTTTATGAAGATGAAGCAAGCTTAACCGAAAAGATTGAAACCGTAGCAAAGGAAATTTACGGTGCGGCTTCCGTTACCTATGATCCTGCGGCCTTAAAGGCAATTAAAAAACTGGAAGAGCTTGGATTTAAGAACGTTCCGGTTTGTTTGGCAAAGAATCAGTATTCTTTGTCTGATGATCCAAAGCTTCTCGGACGTCCGGAAGGCTTTAACATCAACATTCGTGAGGCGTATATCAATGCCGGTGCAGGCTTCCTGGTAGCAATTACAGGTACCATTATCCAGATGCCTGGTCTGCCAAAGGTTCCGGCTGCAGAAGCAATTGATGTTGTTGACGGAAATATCACCGGATTATTCTAAACAGAAGGATATTAGTATGGATACATTACGTTTAGGTGTGCGTGGGCATGATATGCCCAAAGCACCTTTTGATGAATTAGTAAAAAGCATTTCTGATGCCGGATTTTGTTGTACCCAGCTGGCTTTAACAAAAGCTATCCGTGATTTTAATATCGGCAGTGCTGCAATGACTTCCGGTATGGCTGATTACATGAAAAAGGTGTTTGAACAGAATCAGGTATCGGTTAGTGTTCTCGGATGCTATAAAAATCTGGCAAATCCGGATGAAGCACAATTAAAACAAATCATGGATTCCTATATGCATCATATCCGCTTTGCTAAATTTTTGGAATGCGGTATGGTGGGTACGGAAACCGGAGCTGTGAATACAGAATATAAGTTTACTCCGGAAAACCATACAGAAAAATCGTTGCATATTTTTATTGATAATCTAAAGAGAATTGTGGAATATGCGGAAAAAATGGGTGTTTGTATCGGTATTGAACCGGTGTATAAGCATATTATGTGCAATGTGGAGCGTACCAGAACGGTTCTTGATGCAGTAAATTCCCCGAATCTCCGTGTGATTCTTGATCCAATCAATTTATTAAATGCTGAAAATGAAAAACAGCATGAAAAAATTGTAGAAGAAGCATTTGAAGTACTCGGTAACGAAATTGATGCTATTCACATTAAAGATTATATTGTTAAAGAGGACGGCAGTATCGTATATGAAAAGGTTACCGTGGGAGAAGGCCGGTTTAATATTCCGCATTTCCTTGGTATTTTAAAAGAGAAAAAACCTTTTATCAACATTTTACTGGAGGCATCCACTCCGGAAAATGTGAAGGCATCCTGTGACTATATCCGCAGCTGTTATGAGCGTGCTTAAAGAGGACAGTCACATTTCGCTGTAACACAATTGATATCTACGTCTACCAGAATAATATCATATCCGATACGGCACACACAGCGCCATGGAATGATATATTCCTGTTCCCGGCCCAGAATTCCCCAAATTTTACAGGGACCGGGAATAATCAGACGTTCAATGCAACCGGTTTTTAAGTTGAATTCAATGTCACCTACAAAACCGATTCGTTCTCCATCCCGTAAATTGATAACTTCCTTTTGACGGAGTTTGCAGATACGGATGGAGTCTTCCAGACAATCATTTCGCATAGAATACCTCATAAGGAGTGATAGTATTAATTTATGCGAAAATAACTAAGAACAGAAGAGGAGGATTTAAAATGAAGTGTCCGTTTTGTGGGAAAGAAAACACGAGGGTAATTGATTCCAGACCGGCTGATGATGGTTCGTCCATCCGAAGAAGACGTCAGTGTGATGAGTGTTCCAAGCGTTTTACTACATATGAAAAGGTGGAAGCAATTCCGTTAGTTGTTATTAAAAAAGATAATAACCGTGAATCCTACGACCGTTCTAAAATCGAGGCGGGTGTATATCGTTCCTGTCATAAACGTCCGATTTCCGTTGATCAGATTAATAGTTTGGTAGACGAAGTCGAAAATGCTGTATTTAATATGGAAGAAAAAGAAATTCCAAGCAGCACAATCGGGCAGATTGTTATGGAAAAACTTCGTGATTTGGATCCGGTTGCTTATGTAAGATTTGCTTCGGTATACCGTGAATTTAAAGATGTAAATACTTTTATGAGTGAAATTAAAAAGATTTTAGATAAGTAAAATTTTCCCTGCAGTGTTGAATTTATCTGATGAAAGACCTGCAGGGATTTTTTTAATAATATATTGACGCAACGTGTTTCTTGTGGTATGGTAAAAATGTACTTTTTTGTTTTTGGGAGAGACAAGAAAGGAGTTTTATGGTTTGTAAAACCTATAGTGCAGTCCTCTGTGGAATGGAGGCAGTTAAGGTTCAGGTGGAAACCGATGTAAGAAGCGGTCTTCCGCAGCTGCAAATGGTAGGTGCGCTTGCGTCTGAAGTAAAAGAAGCAAGGGAAAGAGTCCGGGTAGCGATAGAAAATTCCGGTTTCCGGCTTCCGCCAAAGCATATTACTATTAATTTATCCCCGGCAGATATCCGCAAAGAGGGGACTTCTTTTGATCTTGCCACCGCAATATCAATTTTGGCCGCATTCGGCTTTATTCCGGAAGAACAAATTCAAAACTGCATGTTTGCAGGGGAGCTGAGCTTAGATGGAACTATAAATAAGGTATCAGGTATTCTGCCTATGGCAAAAATGGCTGCAACTGAAGGCTTTCAAAAGATGATTGTACCGGCCGGAAACCTTGGGGAGGCTGCCTTGCAGAATGAAGTACCGGTGTATGGGATGAACCGTCTGACAGAAGTGGTAGACTTTTTATTGGGAAATATAAATAAAGAAGCAGAACTTCCCATGAGTCCTATCGATTTGAAAAAAATACAAAATGAAAAAAAGAAACAGATAGAATGTGATTTAAAGGATATAATCGGGCAGACAGCAGCAAAACGGGCATTGATGATTGCAGCAGCAGGAGGACATCATTTGCTGATGATTGGTCCTCCGGGAAGCGGAAAAACAGCACTTGCTAAATGTATGCCGTCTTTACTTCCGGATTTATCCTTTGAAGAAATGATTGATTTATCGAACATTTACAGTGTTTCCGGCAAGCTGAAAAATGATATGGAATATGTGGTAATGCGTCCGTTTCAGGCACCTCATCATGCTACAACACCATCTGCCTTGCTTGGCGGAGGAAGAAATGCGAATCCGGGTTTGGTGAGTCTGTGCCATCACGGAGTACTGTTCCTGGATGAATTAACGGAATTTAAACCGGAAGTGTTAGAAACTTTAAGGCAGCCTTTGGAAGATCATACGGTTACAGTATCCAGATTACAGGCCACATACACGTATCCTGCAGCATTTCAACTGATTGCTGCAATGAATCCCTGTCCTTGCGGACATTTCCCTGACAGAACAAAATGCAATTGTTCACCTCAGCAAATACGCCGTTATACCGGAAAAATCAGTCAGCCGATTTTAGACCGTATTGATATGATGATCGAAGTGTTTCCTGTGGAATATGAAAAAATAAGAAAAAAGGAAAGTTCGGAAACATCGGAATGTATTAGGGAAAAAGTGGTTCGGGCAAGAAAAATACAGAAAAAAAGATTTGAAAAGAAAAAAATACAGTTAAATTCAGAAATGGGTAAAAGAGAAACAGAAGAATTTTGTACGTTTGATAAAGAGGCAGAACAGGTATTACATTTGATTTTTCAAAAAAATGAATTCAGTACCAGAAGATATTACCGGATTTTAAAGCTGGCTAGAACAATTGCTGATTTAGACGGAAGCCCGGAAATCCGGAAGCATCATCTGACAGAAGCGTACAGCTATTGTAATGTCGGAAAAAAGTACTGGAGGATGGAAGCATGACAGAATGTTTGGAACGAGAACAATACTGGCATTGGTTTCACGGTTTGCCAGGAATCAGTCAGAAAGAAAAAGAGGAGCTTCTAAAAATATGTCCCAAAGTAAAACAATGGTATGATGCGGCAAAGCGCGGCGCTGCCGGTGAATTACTGGTGGCTCCGTACAATGAGACAGAGCAGCAGAAAGACAGAAAAAATCAAATGATTGAAGTATTAGAAAATCAAAAACACAGAGATGCACTAAACCGTTCCTATGAAGAAGCGAGAGGAAAGGGAATTTCTATGGTCTGCCGGGAATCAGAACAGTATCCGGAAAGACTGAAGCATATTTTTCTTCCGCCGTTTATGTTGTATTATTACGGAAAACTGCCGGATAAGGAGAAACCTTCCCTGGCAGTAATCGGTGCAAGAAACTGTAGTGTTTACGGGGAAGAGATAGCAGCATGCTTTTCAGGATATTTGGCAAAAGCGGGGATACAAATAGTCAGTGGAATGGCAAGGGGAATTGACGGTGCGGCCGGACGTGCTGCCATAAATGAACCGGGATATGCATATGCTGTGTTAGGAAGTGGTGTGGATGTCTGTTATCCGAAAGAAAATAAATTATTATATACCTGTCTTCAGGAAAAAGGAGGTGTAATTTCTGAAGAATTGCCGGGAACAGCACCGGTATCCTGGAATTTTCCCAAGAGAAACCGGATTATTTCCGGACTGTCCGATGCCGTTTTTGTGGTAGAAGCAAGGGAAAACAGCGGTTCCCTGATTACGGTTTCTTATGCTTTGGAACAGGGAAAAGAAATTTATGCGGTACCCGGCAGGCTTTATGAAAAATTAGCGGAAGGAACGAACCGTCTGATTCAGGAAGGAGCCTATTTGGTGAGGGAACCGGAAGATATTTTGCATGGTTTTTCTGAAAAATTTGCCGGTGTTATTTTGAAAAAATCAACAAAAAATCATTGTTTCGAAAAAAATGTACTTGCAAGTAGAGAGAAAATAGTGTATGCTTGTCTGAGTTTACGTCCGAAACATATCGAGGAGCTTCAGGAGGAAACGGGAATATCTTTACCGGAACTTACCAGTTTGCTTTTTGACATGGAAATGAAACAATATATAAAACAGCCGTTGAAGAACTATTTTATCATACAGGGTTAAGTGATTTTTGAAGGAGTGAGGGTATATGGCAAAATATCTTGTTATTGTAGAATCCGCTGCAAAAGCGCCTACAATTAAAAAGTATCTGGGAAGCAATTATGAGGTGGTAGCCTCCAACGGTCACGTAAGAGACCTTCCAAAGAGCCAGATGGGTATTGATGTGGAAAATGATTATGAACCAAAGTATATTACAATACGTGGAAAAGGCGATGTTCTGTCCAAGCTTCGCAAAGAAGTAAAGAAAGCAGATAAAGTTTATCTTGCAACCGACCCGGACCGTGAAGGAGAAGCAATTTCCTGGCATCTGTTCCATACGCTGAAACTGGATCCAAAGACAACCAGCCGTATTACATTCAATGAAATTACAAAAAATGCCGTAAAAAACTCGATTAAGCAAGCACGTAGCATTGATACCAATTTAGTAGATGCACAGCAGACCAGAAGAATTTTAGACCGAGTGGTTGGTTACCGCATCAGTCCTGTTTTATGGGAAAAGGTAAAACGAGGATTAAGTGCAGGACGTGTGCAGTCCGTGGCGCTTCGTCTGATATGTGACAGAGAAGAAGAGATTAATGCATTTGTACCGCAGGAATACTGGAGCCTTACGGCATCTATCCTGGCTGATAAAGAGAAAAAGCCATTCGAAGCAAAATTCTACGGAATTGGAGATAAAAAGATGTCTGTAGAAAGTGAAGCTGAAGTTGCAGAGATTAAAAAGGAGCTGGAAGGAAAAACATTTATCGTAACAGATATCAAAAAGGGAGAACGTCAGAGAAAGGCACCTCTTCCTTTTACTACTAGTACCTTGCAGCAGGAGGCATCCAAGCTGCTTAACTTCTCGACACAGAAAACCATGCGTTTGGCACAGCAGTTATATGAAGGTGTGGAAGTAAAAGGATATGGCACGATTGCTTTGATTTCCTACCTGAGAACGGACTCCACCCGTGTTTCTGAAGAAGCAGATGCATCTGTACGCGCCTATATTTCTGAGAATTACGGAAAAGAGATGGAAGCGGAACAGGTAAAGGAAGCAGCTTCCGGCAAAAAAATACAGGATGCCCATGAAGCAATCCGTCCAACGGATGTAACGATTACACCGGCCCAGGTAAAGGATTCCCTTGCAAGAGATTTATATCGGTTGTATCAGTTAATTTGGAAACGCTTTGTGGCAAGCCGTATGCAGTCTGCAAAGTATGAAACGGTTTCCGTAAAGCTGGATGCAGGCAAATATCGTTTTACTGCTGCTGCTTCCAAGGTGGTATTCAGCGGTTTTATGAGTATGTATACGGTAGAAGATGAGGAAGAGGAAGAAAAGAGCCAGTCTGTAGTGGCAAAGCTGACGAAAGATTCTGTGTTAACGCTTTCCGAACTTTCCGGAGAACAGCATTTTACACAACCGGCACCTCATTTTACCGAAGCTTCGTTAGTACGTACCATGGAAGAACTCGGTATCGGACGTCCAAGTACCTATGCGCCTACCATTACCACCATTCTTGCCCGTCATTATGTAGTGAAAGAAAATAAAAATTTATATGTTACCGAATTGGGTGAAGCGGTTAATAATATCATGAAGCAGGCGTTCCCGACTATCGTGGACACAAGTTTTACCGCAAATATGGAAACTCTTTTGGACAGTATTGAAGAAGGTGAAATCCATTGGAAGACAATTATCCGCAATTTCTATCCGGATTTAGAGCAGGCAGTACAGGAAGCTGCGAAAAAGCTGGAAAATGTTAAAATTGAAGATGAAGTCACTGATGTAGAATGTGAGGAATGTGGCCGGCAAATGGTAATTAAATATGGTCCTCACGGTAAGTTCCTTGCTTGTCCGGGATTCCCTGAATGCAGAAACACAAAACAGTATCTGGAGAAAATCGGTATACCGTGTCCGGAATGCGGAAAAGAGATTGTAATCCGGAAAACGAAAAAGGGAAGAAAGTATTACGGATGTGAAAATAATCCGGAATGCAGCTACATGTCTTGGCAGAAACCTGCAAAGTAATCTTTTGTCTAAAAATAATTAAAAAATCGAATAATTTGCTTGCGAATATGAGAAGTTCGTGGTATAGTTGATTTTAGAGGGAATTGTCAATCAATTCTGGAAGGAGGCTGCCATGAGCGTACAATTATTAGATAAGACGAGGAAGATAAATAAGTTATTGCACAATAACAATTCGCACAAAGTTGTGTTCAATGACATCTGCCTTGTTTTAAGCGAAATATTAGAATCTAATATTTTAGTTATCAGTAAAAAAGGAAAGGTGCTCGGCATTAAGAACCGGTCTGACATTGCGCCAATTAAAGAATTGATACAGGATTCTGTAGGCGGATATATTGACGGTATTTTAAACGAGCGTTTGTTAAACATTCTTTCTACCAAGGAAAATGTTAACCTGGCTACTTTAGGTTTTGAATTTGAAGGAGTAGACAATTATCAGGCAATCATTAATCCGATTGATATTGCAGGAGAAAGACTGGGTACTTTATTTATTTACAAAGCAGGTAAGCCTTATTCCATCGATGACATTATTTTAAGTGAGTACGGTACTACCGTAGTCGGTCTTGAAATGATGCGTTCCGTAAACGAAGAAAATGCAGAGGAAAACCGTAAGGTTCAGATTGTACGTTCTGCTATCAGCACATTATCCTTCTCCGAATTGGAAGCAATCACACACATTTTCAATGAATTGGAAGGCAATGAAGGCATTCTTGTTGCCAGCAAAATTGCGGACAGGGTCGGAATAACCCGTTCCGTTATTGTAAATGCATTAAGAAAATTCGAAAGTGCCGGCGTTATTGAATCCCGTTCTTCCGGTATGAAGGGCACCTATATTAAAGTTTTAAATGATGTTGTGTTTGACGAATTGAAAAAGCTTTAATAGAATTTAACTGAATATATAACATGGATGATAAAAGGAAAAAGGATGTTCTTAGGGGCATCCTTTTTTTCTGTGGGGTATGATATATAAAGTCAGATGAAATTTTTTTCAAGTGGTATTCAGAATGACAAACCACAAATTGTAGTGTTTTTATCCTAATTTTCGGGAAAAACAGAAATAAATCTTGTGTTTTCGCCAAAAGATAGTATAATAGAGGATGAGACTTTGTAATATTGTAGAAAGGGTGAATGAGACATGATCGGATCAGATGCATATAACTATATCAACGTGCTGAATAAAGCAGCAGGAGCAAGTTGGACAAAGAATGAAATCATTGCCAATAACATTGCCAATGTAGATACTCCGGATTATAAGCGAAAGGATTTAAATTTTGAATCCCTGCTATCCGAAGCTTTATCCGATACGTCTTTACATACAAAAAATATGGATAAAAAGGTGGCAAATCTGAATCTTGGTTCTTTGAATCCACGGGTTTACACCGAATATTCCACATTAAGTTACCGTTACGACGGAAATAATGTAGATATTGATACGGAGCAGGCATATCTGGCAGACAACCAGATAAAATATTATGCGTTGCTGGATTCCATGACGCATGAATTTAACCGTTTAAAATCCGTGCTTGTCCGCCAGTAAGTAATCGTTTATAAAGGAGGTTTATTATGTCTTTAATGACCAGTCTTAATATCAGTGCAAGCGGAATGACCGCCCAGCGTACCAGAATGGATATTATTGCCCAAAACGTGGCTAATGTAAATACAACCAGAGATGAAGACGGAGATCCTTACAGAAGACAGACGGTAGTTTTTGCGGAACGTTCTATGAATAACCGTAATTTTGAGTCTTATCTTACTGCCCAGAAAACCGGCTTGTCTTATAATCCGCAAATCGGCTCCGGTGTTAAAATTTCTGCTATAGCAGAAGATCATGTTGCTGCTATGAAAAAGGTTTATGAGCCGGGGCATCCGGATGCGGATGAAGACGGATATGTTACTTATCCGAACGTAAATACCGTAACCGAAATGACAAACCTGATTGATGCCAGCCGTTCTTATGAAGCTAACGTAACAGCTTTCAATGCTACGAAGAATATGGCCTTAAAGGGTTTGGAGCTTGGTAAATAGTATATATACATAATAAGGAGAGTCTAAATGAATATTTCATCCATTCAGGGTGTGTCTTTATTTGACAACCTGCTTACGGAAGACAGTAAAAAGTTAACCGGGGCAAACACACAAACTTTTGAAGCACTGCTTAATTCTGCGATGGGTCTGATTCAGGAAACGGAACAAGCTACCAATGAAGCAGAACAGGCAGAATTGGAATATATGCTTGGGTTAAATGACAGTGTAACCGATTTGCTGGTGGCACAGCAAAAAGCCAACATTTCCCTGCAGTATACCGTTGCAATTAAGAATGCGGTAACGCAGGCATATCAGGAAATTATGGCAATTCAGTTCTAAAGATGCAAATGCATTTAAAATTCAGCTGCAGGGGAAGGTAAAAGCAGCATAAAGGAGCAATAACATGCAGGAGAGATTAAAAGAACTTCCGAAAAAATTCTTAGAATACTGGAATAAATGGACCAGTAAGCAGAAGACCATCATTATTTCGGCTATATCGGTTGTGATAGTGCTGATTGCGGTACTGGTTGCAATTCTTGGAAGAACAAAATATACGGAATTAGGTACATTTGAAGATACTAAAACAGCCAGCCAGGTGGTTTCGCTTTTAAAAGAAAGTGCCATTGAAACCAAACTTGCCTCTGATAATCTTACTGTTATGGTAGATGAAGAAATGTATATGGATGCCATTATGACAGTTTCTGTCAGTGATATGGTAGATCAGGGGTTTGGTCTTGAAAATTTATTGAATAATGAATTGACAACCACAAACGGCGAGCGTTTGCTCAAAAATCATTTGTATGTTGTATCTGATTTGGAAGCATATCTTGTGAAATATTATCCGGGAATTGTGGATGCTACCATAAATTATATTCCGAAGGATACCTCAAACTCTATTCTTACCAGTAGTAAAACTATTCCCATCAGTGTTGTACTTATAACAAATGATGATTTTAAAAAGTCTTCGGCGGAGGGGATTGCATGGGCTATATCCCGTGCGGTAGGTAATCCGAATATTGATGACATTACCATTGTTGATGATGAAGGTACCATGCTTTTTAACGGTGGCGTTGTTGAAGACGAAGAAGAAATTGATTTTACGGATACACTGGTGTTATCCGAAAAAATGAGAGAAGTTTATATTGACCAGGTAGAGGGTGCGATACTTATGAACAATTACACCGATGTAAATGTTGCACCTTATTTGTCGATTAATTATGACAAAGTAAAAGAATTATTTACTGAGTATTTTCCGTTGGAAGGTGAAATACACGGTGTTTTGGTAGAAGAACATGAAACTTCCAGTGAAGGTGAAAACGGCTACGGAGACATTCCGGGAACCGATTCTAACGATGAAGTGGATTATTATATTACCCAAAACAGCGACGGTACCTATGAAACCCATACAGAAGACAGATTTTATCAATCCAGTTCCAAAATTACGGAAACGGTATATGCCAGCGGTACAATCAATGTAGAGGAATCCTCCATTGCCGTAACCGCAAGCCGTGTGATTGACATCAAAGAAGAGGATTTAGAAATTCTCGGCATTTTAGACGATATTACCTTTGAAGAATATGTGGCACAAAATCCGGGACCTGTCCGTACGGAAACGAAGGAAGAACTGGTTTCCATCATTGCAAAGGCTACCGGTATTTCAGAAGATAATGTAGAATTGGTAACTTATGATATTTACAATTATATTGAAAGAGAAGAAGTAGCAAGAGACTGGACATTCTATCTCCAGATTTTACTTGCGGCAATTTTAATTGGTTTCCTTCTCTTTGTAATTTTCCGAGGTATGGCTCCTGTGGAAGTTACCGAACTGGAACCGGAATTATCTGTAGAGCAGTTACTTGCTACTACGAAGGAAAACCAGTCTTTAGAGGATGTAGAATTCAGCGAGCAGTCCGAAACAAGAAAGTTGATCGAAAAGTTTTTCGAGGAAAATCCGGAAGCGGTTGCCCAGCTTTTACGTAACTGGTTAAATGAGGACTGGGATTATTAATACACAAGGGGTGAAAGTATGGCTGTAAAAATTGGTGATTTAAACGGCGTGCAGAAAGCGGCGATTTTGTTAATTACATTAGGCCCTGATAAAGCGTCCAATGTATTTAAACATTTAAAAGAAGATGAAATAGAACAGTTAACATTGGAAATTGCAAATACCCGTAGTGTCAGCCAGTCTTTGAAGGAAGAGGTTTTAGACGAGTTTTACGAGGTTTGTCTTGCACAGCAGTATATTGCAGAAGGCGGTATCGGCTATGCCAAAGACCTTTTGGAAAAAGCGCTCGGTGCGGAAAAAGCAATGGAAGTTATCGGAAAGCTTACCGCCTCCTTGCAGGTTCGCCCGTTCGAATTTATCCGCAAAATCGATGCTTCTCAGATTTTAAACTTTATTCAGGAAGAACATCCGCAGACGATTGCCCTTATTTTATCCTACTTGTCTACCGGACAGGCATCTACCATTATTTCCCAGCTGCCGCAGGATAAGCAGGCAGATGTTGCAAAGCGTATTGCACAAATGGACCGTACCTCGCCGGATGTTATTAAAGAGGTGGAACGAGTATTGGAAAGAAAGCTTTCTTCTTTGGCAAATCAGGATTACACATTGGCCGGTGGTGTGGATGCTATCGTAGAAATTTTAAATACCGTAGACCGTGGTACAGAAAAACATATCATGGAAACCTTGGAAATCGACGAGCCGGAACTTGCCGACGAAATCCGCAAGAAGATGTTCGTATTCGAAGATATTCTTACTTTGGACGACCGCTCCATCCAGCGTGTGATGCGTGAAGTTGATAATAACGAACTTGCGGTTGCCCTTAAGAGTGCAAATGAAGAAGTTCAGAATGCAATCTTTAATAACCTGTCCAAGCGTCTTGCAACCATGATTCGAGAGGATATGGATTTCATGGGACCTGTACGTATGAAGGATGTAGAAGAAGCACAGCAGAAGATTGTTAATATTATCCGTAAGTTAGAGGACTCCGGTGAAATCGTAACATCCAGAGGCGGAGGTGACGAGCTCGTTGTCTAGTAATATGATTAAGGCATATTCCATTGCCTATGATACACAGAAAATTAAGAATCTGGACATGGAAGAGCGGGAGAGTGAGATAGAAGAACGGGCTAAGAAATTATATATGTTCCGTGACATTTCTTCCGAGCCGGCTACCAATGGCGAGTTTGTACAGGGATTACTTGCGGAAGATATCGGGGAAATCGATACTCCGGAGGAAGACTCTGCATCTGAGGAAGTACAGCCGGTTCTTACAGAGCAGGATATAGAAGAAATAAAGGCTTCTCTGCGGGAAGAAATTATGGCAGAAATGCTGCCGATTATTAACCGCAAGGAAGAAGACATTGTTAAAAAAGCAAGAGCCCAGGCAGATGCACTAATTGATGTGGCGAAGAAGGATGCTGAAATTGCCAAGGAAAGCATCCTGAAAATGGCATCGGCACAAGGCTATGAAGAAGGTACCATGCGTGCCAAAGCAGAAGAAGAGAAGGTTCTTGCAGATTTAGAAGTACGCAGACAGCAGCTTGAACAACAGTATGCACAAAAAATTGCAGAGTTGGAACCTGCCTTTGCGGATATTTTAATTGAACTTGTAAAAAAGGTTACAAATGTGGCGTACGAGAACCACAAAGAAATCCTGGTCTATTTAATTGAAACAGGTCTTGGACTTGCCCAAAAGGATACGCAGTTTGATGTTCTGTTAAGTGAAGAGGATTACAAAAAATATTCTTCCTTATTTCCAAAAATCAAAGAACATTACCAGGATAAATTTGCATTGAAATTTAAAAAAGATGCAGCTTTACCGGAAGGCAGCTGCAAATTAGAAAACGAAAACCGTGTCATTGATTGCGGCCTTGGTGTCAGACTGAACGGTCTGCTGGAGGAGCTTTCTTTACTTGGTTAATATAGGATGAAGTAAAAATGAATTTAGCCGGATATCTGAATGTATGCAACAAAAATTACATAAAGACCTACGGCAAGGTTGTAAAAGTAGTAGGACTTACGGTGGAATCTACCGGGCCGGAGGCAAAGGTTGGTGATACCTGCCGTATTATTTTAGCCGGTACGCAAAAAGAAGTATTGGCGGAAGTGGTTGGATTTACCGACGGACGACTGCAGCTTATGCCTTATGAAGATATTTCCGGTGTGCAAATCGGTGATTACGTACAAGGAGACTGTGCGCCTGCACAGGTTCCGGTTGGTCCGGAGCTTCTCGGTAAAGTATTGAACGGTTTGGGGCAGCCTTTTAATGGTGAAGAACTGCATCTGACCGAATTTCGTAATTCTGAGGCAATGCCTCCAAATCCGATGGAACGTGTTCTTATCCAAGAGGTTCTCCCTCTCGGTGTAAAAGCAGTAGATGCGATTATGACCCTTGGTAAAGGTCAGAGAATCGGTATTTTCGCCGGTTCCGGTGTTGGTAAAAGTACACTGCTTGGTATGTTTGCCAGAAACACAAAGGCAGATATTAATGTAATTGCCCTTATCGGAGAGCGTGGCCGAGAGGTAAGGGAATTCCTGGAGCGCGACCTGGGAGAAGAAGGTGTGCGCCGTTCGGTTATTGTCGTAGCAACCTCTGACCAGCCTGCTTTGATACGAAAAAAAGCAGCAAAAACAGCCACAGCCATTGCGGAATATTTCCGTGATTGCGGTAAAGATGTCTTACTTATGATGGACTCTATGACCCGTTTTTCCATGGCACAGAGAGAAATCGGGTTAGCATCCGGAGAACCGCCGGTATCCCGTGGCTATCCGCCGAGTGTGTATGCGGAAATGCCAAAACTTTTGGAACGCGCAGGAAAAACAGCCAAGGGCTCTATCACCGGAATATATACGGTGTTAGTAGATGGTGATGATATGAACGAACCGATTGCAGATACCGCCAGAGGTATTTTGGACGGACATATTGTATTATCCAGAAAAATGGCTCATAAAAACCATTATCCTGCGATTGATATTTTGCAGAGTATTTCCCGTGTTATGAGTTCCATTGCCACAAAGGAACATAAGCAGTTTGCAAATAAACTGAAAAATGTTTTGGCAACTTACAGTGAATCGGAAGATTTAATTAATATCGGTGCATATAAAGCCGGTTCCAATAAAGAGATTGACTATGCAATTTCAAAAATCAATGAGGTTAACAGCTTTTTGATGCAGCAGGTGGATGAAAAGTTTACCTTTGAAGAAACCATTGAGCTGCTGAAGGGAATTTTTGCAGATGGCTAAATTTGTATATAAAATGCAGAGCTTGCTGAATATTAAAGAAAAGCTGGAGGATCAGGCAAAAACAGCTTTTGGTCTGGCTAAGGCTGTTCTGAACGAAGAAGAGGAAAAATTGGCAGAGTTTCTTAGAAAAAAGAATCTGTACATTGAGCAAAAAAGGGAAACGATGGCTTCCATTTCTCCGAATATGAGTGAAGGAAGTTCCGTAAGACAACAGTTAATCAGTTTAAACCAGTTGGAAAATGCTATAAAGACCATGGAACTTCGCATTGCAGAGCAAATTCTTGTGGTAAGACAGGCAGAAAAAAATGTACAACTTGCTCAGGCAAAGTTGGAAAATGCCATGAAGGAGCGAAAAATTCAGGAAAAGCTCAGGGAACATGCTTTGGAAGAGTTTTTAAAGGAAATGGAAGCTGCCGATCAGCAGGAAATTAATGAATTGGTTACTTTCCGCTTCGGAAAAGCAAAAGAAAGGGAAAATTAGTTATGGCAAAAAAAGATAAAATTCAGGATTTGGATAAAGAAGAACGGGGCGGCAGCGGCAAAGTTCTGACGGTCCTGATTATTTTTTTGATTGTACTTATCTGGCTTGCAATCCTGGCATTGCTGATTAAGTTTGATGTGGGAGGATTAGGCAGCGAGGTATTACGGCCTGTATTAAAGGATGTTCCGGTGATTAATCGTATTTTGCCCGATGTATCCGAAGAACAGGAAGCCTATGAAAATGCATATCCGTATAAAAATCTTGCAGAAGCGGTGGAATATATTAAGGAATTAGAAATTTTGGTCGATAAATATAAAGAGGAGAACTCTGATTATGCGGACCGGCTTGCAGAGCTTCAAAAGGAAATTGATTCTCTGCGCCATTACGAAGAAGAGCAGGACGCATTTGCGAAGCTTCGCGAAAAGTTTGACCGCGAAGTAGTCTTTAATGAAAAGGCTCCGTCAACAGACGAGTATCTGAAATGGTACGCGGAAATGTATCCGAACAATGCAGCAAAAATATACGCAGAGCTTTTAGAAAAGCAGATGATCGAAGACAGCATTAAGAAATATGCAGATTATCTTGCTAAAATGGATGCCGGTGATGCAGCAGCGATTCTTTCTGAAATGCCGAGTGATATTGATTTAATCTGCAGACTGCTGGAGTGTATGAAACCGGCAATTGTTTCGGAAATATTAACCGAGATGGAACCATTATTCGCAGCCAGAATTGAGAATCGTATGATTGAACTGGGATTAGAGGACCTCGAATAATCGTATCAAAGAGGAACGGACTCCTTTTGATATCAAGAAAGGAGAAAATCATATATGCAGACACAACAGATTTTTGGTGTCTCGGGCGGCGGAATGATGTATTCTGCGAAAGCCGGATCTGCAAAGACATCGGAAAGTAACTTTGACCAGTTAATTCAGATGTCGCAAAACGCCGGTGCAGCGCAGGAACAACCGGCCAAACCGATAGAAACCAAAAAAGAATCTGCTGCGGATGTAGCAAAGACAGAACAGCCGGAAAAGCCGGCAGAGATTTCTGCAGAAAAAAATGATACGGCCGCCACAGCAGAAGAAAAGCCTGAGCTTACCAAAGCAGAAAGCAAAGAAGAAGCAACTGACGTGGAAGCAGCGGAACGTGTAGCCGGAATTTTAAATCAGATAACGGAAGCAATCAAGGAGATTCTTGGTGTAACTGATGAAGAACTGAATCAGTTCTTAGAACAGCTTGGAATATCTGATATAGCTTTAATCCAGCCGGAAACGCTTCAGAATCTTGTTCTTATGGCAAACAGTGAACAGGATGCAGTCGTTCTTTTAACAGATGCCCAGTTGCTCTCCAGTGTAAACGAACTGGTGAATCAGGTGGAACAGATTTTACAGGAGGCAGGAGTAACGCAGGAGGATTTACTGAATGCATTTCAGAATCCGGACTTTGAAGCTCTTGTAGATGAAGCAGTTTCAAAACTTGAAAATGCAGAAGATGAGGTTGAAAAAGATTCTACGAGAGTAGAAAATGTTGGCCTTGAAGCATCGGAAGAAAAAGAAACCGTTAAGTTTGAAATTCACACAGAAGGAAAAGAAACCGGTTCTTCCGCAGAAAAACAGGGTTCAGAGAATTCTACAGAAGTAGATAATTTTGCTAATCAATTTGTACAAAATTTAACAAATGCAGCAGAAGAAATCAGCGAACTTACCGGTCAGAAGAATATGGTTCAGATGATCCGTGAAATCGCAGATCAGATGATGGAACAAATTAAAGTTTCTGTAACATCGGAAACTACAAGTTTGGAAATTGTACTTACACCGGAAGAACTGGGAAGAGTGAATCTTACAGTTACTTCGGAGCAGGACGGTTCCTTGAAAGCCAGTTTTGTGGCGGAAAATGAGCTCACAAAAGAAGCAATTGAACGTAACATAATACAGTTTAAGGAAACACTTCAGGAACAGGGGCTTAAGGTTGACACGATTGAAGTTACCGTGGGTAATTTTTCCTTCGATAAAAACAATCAGACCGGTGACAGTTCTCAGGAAGAACACAAAAACGGAAACCGCAGATTCATTACAGATGAAGAAATCGGTCAAACGGATGAAACAGACCAGTTGGCAAAAATTTTCATGGATGGCGGTGAAAGTACCGTAAACTACATGGCATAAGCTTAAGGAGGATTCATGAGTAATTTGATGATGCCGGTTGATAATGGCAAGGTATTAGAAAATAATGCAACCACTACAACTGTAGAAAAGAAAGAAACCAAAGGTACTACAAACCTTGGTCAGGATGCATTTTTACAGCTGCTCATTGCTGAAATGCAGCATCAGGATCCGTTAGAGCCTACCACCAATACCGAATGGATTTCACAGATGGCAACCTTCAGCCAGTTGGAAGAATTACAGTCTTTATCCAAAACAACGGAAAATACACAGATTTTCTCTTTGGTTGGCAAGCATGTTATTGTATCTACCGAAGATGCATCCGGTAATAAGCAGTTAAAAGAAGGTGTTGTGGATTTCATCAGTGTGTCCGGCGGACAAGCAAAATTCAGTATCGATGGTTCCTTGTATTCCATGGAGGATCTTTATTCGGTTGTGGATAGTGAATATCAGTATAATCAGAATAAGCCGAGCGTTACGGAACAGGTTACATTTAATTTTAACGGTGATGAGCCGGAAGATTTACAATTTAAGGTAAATCTCGGTACGGATTCTGCAAAAGCAACAGAAGTTGCAGTATTAGTGGGAAACGCAATTCTCGGAGATGAATATGTTGTCCTTTCCGGTGATACCGTAACGGTAAAGAAAGAAATCTTACAGGAGTTACAGGCAGGTAGCTATAAGTTTTCCGTAGTATTCAATGATGAAAAACTTACTACGGTTGACGATAAGCTTACGGTAAATATTTATAATCCGCATCCTACGGTAAAGGAAGAAACCGAAGGTACAGAATCTGAATCCGAAACAGAAGAAGGAGCAGAGGCTGTAGAGGAAGCATAGGAAGGAGCCGAACATGACACAGCTTAATGTGGATAGACGATATTCCATTGAGCAAATGCGTGGCCAATTTCTGAATCAGGGAACTGCAACAGAACAAAACGCACCGATAGGAAAAGGACAATCCTTTGCAGAAATTCTGGAGCAAAAGAAAATTGCAGAGCGGGGAGAACTTAAGTTTTCCAAGCATGCCAGTGAACGTCTGGTAAGCAGAAACATTGACCTTTCCGAAAGCCAGAAAGAGCGTTTGAATCATGCAGTACAGGCCGCAGAAGCCAAAGGAATAAAAGAATCTTTGGTTATGATGGATAATCTGGCATTTATAGTAAATGTCAAGAACAACACGGTAATAACCGCAGTAGCCGGCGGAGAGGAAAAAATCTTTTCCAACATTGACGGAGCCGTGGTGGTATAACACATAACTGAATATATATCGCCGGACCTTTTAAGGAGGCGATGTTTCCCCGACTGACAGAAGGGAAACGCAACAGATTAGGAGGTTAATGACTTATGATGAGAGCATTGTATTCCGGTGTTTCCGGATTAAAGGTTCATCAGACAAAGATGGACGTTATCGGTAATAACATTTCTAACGTTAATACGATTGGTTTTAAGTCCAGTAACGTGACTTTTGCCGATGTTTTATATCAGACTTCTTCCAATGCCACAGGACCTAATGCGGAATCCGGAAGAGCAGGTCAAAACGCAATGCAGATTGGTCTTGGTGCGGGTGTTTCCTCCATCAGTACTACTGTAGACAGCGTAGGCGGTTCCCAGAGAACCGATAATCCGTTTGATATTATGATTGAAGGTGACGGATTTTTCGTAGTGAATAACGGTGACGGTAATTTGTTTACCAGAGCAGGTTCCTTTATGGTGGATGCCAACGGTACCCTTTGTAATGCATCCGGTTACGCAGTAATGGGTTGGCAGGTAGATCCAAACAATCCGGATCAGACCGTACAGGACAATGTAAGTGCACTTCGCATCATGTCTCCGGAAAACCAGTATTCCGAACCGGAAGCTACTACTGCAGTTCATTTTTCCGGAAATATTGATAGTGCAGATACTGCATTTGATTCCGAGACAGGTAAGCTTACAAACTTTACATTTTATGATAAGCTCGGCAGAAGCTACACTGCAAACTTAAAATTAGAGCAAATTGAAGGTGACGACGGCGTAAAGCTTGACAACCAGTATGCGGTAACAATTATGGATGTACTGGATTCCAACGGTGATTCCATTTTTGTTAATTACGATGAACTGTCCGATACTTACACTGTAAAAGAAAATGTAACCCTTACTTTCGGTGGCGTTACTTACGAAGCAGAGGTTACGGATGACGGTGGTTATACCATTACTCCGGATGAAGAAGGAGATGCAGGTGTTGTTTTGGCATTCAATCCTTCCAGTGGTAAATTTACCAGTGTTACGGTAGGCGGTGATGCAGCGGAAACCACAACAGGTGAAGAAGAAAATTATAACTCCCTGGAATTTATCCTTACTGTTGAAGATGAAGAATTTGAAGATCCGACAGCAGAAGGCGATGTAGAAACAAATCCGTTTGAAATTATTGATGTTGATTTTTCATCCCTTACCATGTATGCCCAGAGCGGAACTACAAAGATTGAACCTACGAAGGGCGACTTGGACGGCATCGGCACCGGACGTTCGGCAGGTAATATGAAGGGTGTTACCGTAGATAATCTGGGTATGATTTACGGTGTATATGACAACGGTACCAGCAGACTTCTCGGACAGATTGTAGTTGCAACCTTTGCAAATCCGTCCGGTTTGGAAGCAGTAGGCGGTTCCCTGTTTGCAACCACACAGAACTCCGGCGAGTTTGACGGAATTGGTGAGAGCATTGATTCTTCCGGCGGCAAGTTCAATACCGGTGTAGTGGAAATGTCCAATGTAGATCTTTCTGTGGAATTTACAAATATGATTACTACACAGAGAGGTTTCCAGGCAAACTCCAGAATTATCACAACTTCCGATACCTTATTGGAAGAACTGATTAACCTGAAGAGATAATGACAACAACATAGGGTGACAGAGAATTCTGTCACCCTTGTTCTGGTGTAGAAAGAGATGAAAGTAAATGATTGAATTGACCCGGTTAAATGACACAAAATTTATTCTGAATGCAGATTTAATTGAATCCATTGAAGAGGTTCCGGATACGGTAATTGCACTTACCACGGGGAAAAAGCTTTTCGTAAAAGAAAACAAATATGAAATCAGGGACCTAGTGGTAAGGTATAAACAAGAAGTTTTCAACAAGATATTGTAGTTTGTCAGAAAAAGTGGTATAATGTAGAGAAAGGGCGGAGTCTGCACAGGAACCGCCTGAATTGAATGAAAATAAAGAAACGGCAGGTGGAGTGTTTTGGATATAGCGTCGATTATTGGTCTTGTTTTAGCGATGATTTTAATGATTATTGCAATTATTACCGGTGACGAAGGTGTAAAAGGTATTGTTGCTTTCCTTGATCCGGGTTCTGCTTTAATTACTTTTGGTGGTGCCTTTTCTGTATGTTTAGTTATGTCTTCAAGTATCAAGGACTATGTGAAGAACTTAAAATCATTGGGCTTAATCATGAAGCCTGTAAACTATAATGAAGAAGAGGTAATCAAGCAGATTATCGATTTGTCAAATGTGGCAAGAAAAGAAGGTTTGCTGGCATTGGAAGAAGCTGCCAATGAGTCTATTGAAGACGAATTTGTAAAAAAAGGTGTTTTACTTATTGTAGACGGTACTGACCCGGAGTTTGTAAGAAGTATTCTGGAAACAGAATTATCCTGTATTAGTGACAGACATAAATCCATTATTTCCTTCTGGGAAAGTCTTGGTTCCATGGGTCCGGCCTGGGGTATGATTGGTACTCTTATCGGTCTTATCAACATGCTTGGTAATTTATCAGATATTAACTCCGTAGGTCCTAACATGGCGATTGCGTTAGTTACCACTTTCTACGGTTCCGTTTTAGCAAACTGGCTGTGTATACCTGTTTCCACCAAATTAAAGGCTAATGATGCGGCAGAAATTATGATGAAAGAAATCGTGGTAGAAGGCTTATTATCTATCCAGGCCGGTGAAAATCCACGAATTATCGAAGAAAAGCTGAAATCCTTTATTTCACCGGACAGAAGAAAGAATATCGGTGAGAAAGAAGAGGAAGGTGAATAAAACTTGGCTAGAAAAAAGAAAGAAGATGCTCCGGCACCGGGATCTCCGGCGTGGATGGCAACCTTCAGTGATTTGATGAATTTGCTGCTTTGTTTCTTCGTATTACTTTTTTCCATGTCCTCTGTTGACCAGGGAAAAGCAGAAGCGCTGATTCAGTCTTTGGCACAAACCTTCAGTATTTTTGATGGCGGCGGTTCCTCTTTTGGCGAAGGTAATATGATTTCCAACGGTGCTGATCAGTTAACGGAGTTAGATGAATACTTTAATACCATGGGTCAAACCAGTGACGGTCAAATAGATCAGGACATTAATAGTGAAGATCCAAACGGAGAAATGACGGATGTTGATAAATTTCCAATACCAAGCAGTGTGCCTGTGGCGTCACCGACTCCGTCACCAACCATGACACCGGAGCAAATCATTTTTACCGAAAATAAAGAGGAATCTGAAAATCTTTACGGTGAAGTAACAGATTTACTTAATCGCGTGAATTTGGGTGACTATGTGGATATTGGCATTGATGCAGAGCAGTATCATTACATAACAATTGAGATTAAAGGACATTTCCTGTTTGATAAAGGTGATGCTACACTGATTGATGATGCAAAACCAATTATTAATAAGATTGGTGATGTGTTAAAACAGTACTCCGGTTATAAAGTAGAGGTCATCGGTCATACCAACAGTGTTCCGCAAACCAAGGCACCATACTACAATAACTATATTTTATCCACATGGAGAGCTTTATCTGTAGCAGAATATCTGGCAGAAGAAAAGAATCTCGGATGGGAAAATGTATATTTTGAAGGCCGTGCAGATCTTGAAAAAATTGCCAGCGATGACACAGAATACGGCAGAAGACAAAACCGGCGTGTAGAAATCCGTTTATATAACAAGAAAAATTCAGGAGATTGAGAGGACAGATAACGATGAAAAGAAATATGCTTGCAATTGTTATTTTAGCAGCTACGATTGTAAATATTGTTTTGACTGCACTTATGCTGTTTACGGTTATTCCGAAGGCACAGCGTACAGACGCCCTGATTCAGAAGATTTGTTCCATTATTGATTTGGAACTGGAAGATCCGGATGCAGCAGATTATGCAGAAATTCCTTTCGAAGACAGAGAAACTTATAATCTTTCTTCCAAGATTACCGTAAATCTTGCCAAGGCAGAGGGCGAAACCAAGAGTCCATATGCACAGGTAGAGGCAACGCTTATGTTAAACAAAAAAGCGGAAAGCTATGAAAAGATACAGCCTTTACTGGTAAATTATGAAAGTATAATTGTCAGCATCATTAAAGAAGAAGTTTCCAAGTATACAACGGATAATTTAGATTCCAATAAAGATGCTATTCAGAAGATGATTTGGACAAGACTTAGTACAGAGTTTGGAACAACTGATTTATTAATCGGTGTTGTTTTAAACTGGACGTATGATAGCAAGTAACAAAAACGACAGAAATCTGTTAGGATGGCTGGGGGGAAGTACTTATGAGTGATGTTTTATCTCAGGACGAGATAGACAAGTTGCTGAAAGCCTTTAGTAGTGGTGAACTTGATGCAGAAGAGTTTAAAGACACGGGTGAAAAGCAAGTAAAAAATTACGATTTTTCCAGACCTTTCAAATTTTCCAAAGTGCATTTACAAACGTTGGAAATTGTGTTCGAGCATTATTGCCGATTACTTTCCACTCATATGCCTGCATATTTGCGTGCATCGGTTCAGGCGGAGGTTGTGAATTCAGAGGCGGTTGTTTACTCGGAATTTTCCAATGCTTTATCGAATCCGGTCCTTCTCGGTATGGTAGATTTTGAACCGTTAGAGGGTAATATCATCATTGAAGTATCTGATAATATCGGTTATGCCATCATTGACAGAATGTTGGGCGGCGCCGGAGTTCCTTTGGAAAAAAAGAGAGAATTTACGGAAATTGAACGGGTGATTTTGGAGCGTATTTTTACCATTATTACCAACTTATTGCAAGATCCATGGGAAAATGTGGTTAGAATTAATCCGCGTTTTACAAGAATTGAAACAAATTCCCAGTTTGCGCAGATTATTTCTCCGAACGAAATGGTTGCACTTATTACAATGAATATAAAAATCGGTAATACAGAGGGTATGATGAATATCTGTATTCCATATTCCTGTGTGGAGCCTGTAATTGACAGGTTGAATACGAAGTACTGGTATTCCAACATTCAGGATAGAGATGAAGCAAGCTATAAAGAATTTATTGAAGTGTCTATTTCAAAAGCGAATATTCCGATTCGTGCTGTTTTGGGAAGAAGCGTAATATCTGTAAACGATTATATTAATATGCAGCGTGGTGATATTATTAAGCTTGATTCCAAAATAGAAGATGAACTTAAGGTATATGTCGGAAACATTTATAAATTTACAGCACTGCCGGGTCTGTCATCAGACACGTATGCAGTGAAAATATCATCAATTATAAGAGAGGAGTAGCGGAATATGGACGGTTTATTATCGCAGGAAGAAATTAACGCATTGTTCAGCAGCAGTATGGACGATGACGTGGAAACAGCTTCGCATTCTGACCTGCTATCTCCGGAGGAGAAGGATGCTATTGGTGAAATATCCAACATCAGCATGGGTACCTCTGCTACTACATTATCAGAGCTTGTAAATAAGCAGAAGGTAGATATTTCCACACCGAAGGTTTCTGTTATTACATGGGATGAACTTGTAAATTCCTATGACAGACCGTGTATCTTTATTCAAATTTATTATAAAGAAGGTCTGGACGGAAATAATATTTTAATTTTAAAGGAAAAAGATGTTAAGGTTATTGCTGACTTAATGATGGGTGGCGATGGTACAAACACAGAAGGGGAGTTAAGCGAACTTCATTTAAGTGCCATCAGTGAAGCAATGAACCAGATGATGGGTTCATCTTCCACATCTCTTTCTTCCATGCTGGAAACTAAAGTGGATATCAGCCCGCCAAATGCTTCCAAGGTAGATTTGAACACTGCAAATGCAGGAAATATTGCTCCGTTCTTACAGGGCGAGTTTGTCAAGGTATCCTTCAAAATGCAGATTGGATCTTTGGTAGACAGTGAATTGATGCAGTTGTATCCGATTGAGTTTGCTCAGAGTTTGTATCGTAAATTTGTAAATTCAGCAGAAGAACAGGTAGCAGCGGCAACGCCTGCACCTGCACCTCAACCTGCACCTGCGCCTGCACCACAGCCTGTGCCTCAGCCTGCACCTGCACCGCAGCCGGTACCACAACCGGTACCTGTTCAGCAGATGCCTGTTATGCAGCAACCGGTAATGATGCAGCAGCCAATGGTTCAAGATGTTAATGTTGCTCAGGCACAGTTTCAGCCGTTTGCTGCTATGCAGAGTCCGTTGCTTCAAACAGAAAACATCGATCTTTTATTGGATGTTCCGCTGGAAGTAACGGTTGAACTCGGAAAAACAAGTAAATCCATAAAAGAGATTCTTGATTTTGCACCGGGAACAGTGGTAGAATTAAATAGACTGGCAGGAGAGCCAATCGATGTTCTGGTAAATGGAAAATACGTTGCTAAGGGTGAAGTTGTAGTTATGGGTGAAGCATTTGGTATTCGTATTACCGATGTAATTAAATAAGTGTAAAAACGAAGTTAAATACTTAAAGGATAAGGAGATAATCTAATGGCAAAGAATATTTTAATTTGTGACGACGCAGCATTTATGAGAATGATGATTAAGGACATTCTTACTAAAAATGGTTACGGAATCGCGGGTGAAGCAGAAAACGGTGCGGTTGCAGTGGATAAGTACATGGAAACAAAGCCTGATTTGGTTATGATGGATATCACTATGCCGGAAAAAGACGGTATTCTGGCTTTAAAGGAAATTAAGGCAAAGGATCCGGGAGCAAGTGTTATCATGTGTTCTGCCATGGGTCAGCAGGCAATGGTTATTGAAGCAATTCAGAATGGTGCAAGAGACTTTATCGTTAAGCCATTTGCAGCAGACCGTATTTTAGAGGCGGTTCGTAAGGTTATAGGTTAGTTCTATGGTGGCTACTGCACAAAATTCCATACGAAGTTTGTTTGAATTACTTGGTCTGATTATTATCTTTGTAATTGTGCTGGTAGTTTGCTATTATACAACAAAATTTGTTGCCGGTAGACAACTGGTGCAGAAAAAGATGGGTAATTTTGAGGTTTTTGAAACCTATGCTATTGCCCAAAATAAATATCTGCAATTAGTTCGTATGGGTAATAAATATGTGGTAATTTCAGTCACCAAAGATTCTGTAACTTATATTACGGAGCTTGCGGAAGAAGAAGTTTGCCAAATACAAAAAAGTACATCCGGTTCAGGAAAGAGCTTCAAGGAGGTTCTTTCCGGACTGTATAAAAAATCAGAAGAACAGTAATTTTATGTTTTTCATTACAACATCATAAAGCATATTAAGTAAAGGTTGATACAATGGACAAAAAGTTTAGGGCAGGAAAAAGCAAATATCTTCGTTTTTTTGCTTTTTTTGCAACACTGTTGATGTTAACCTTTATTTGTGCTGCTCCGGAATATGTATATGCAACAGAATCCGAATCTCAGGGACTTGATATTAAGGCAAGTATCGGAGATTTGGATATTTCTGCGTCTACGGACGACAGCGCAGACGGTTTATCATCAACATTACAAATATTAATTTTACTTACCGTGATTTCCCTTGCTCCTTCGATTCTGATTATGGTTACCTCCTTTACCAGAATCCTGGTAGTACTTCATTTTGCAAGGGCAGCCAGCGGTCTACAGACAACACCGCCGAATCAGGTTATGATTGGGCTGGCGTTGTTTTTGACGTTGTTTATTATGTCTCCGGTATTTACTGAAATTAATGAGCAGGCAATCAAACCGCTTACAGCAAATGAAATCACACAGGAAGAAGCAATGGAACGTGGTTTGGAGCCTCTTAGAAATTTCATGTTTAAACAAATTCGGAATGAAAGCGATTTAACCTTATTCTGTAATATTGCAGGAATTGAGGAAGTGGAAACTTTGGATGAAATTCCGACCTATGTTTTGATTCCGGCATTTATTATAAGTGAACTTCGAATTGCGTTTTATATCGGTTTTATTATTTACATTCCTTTTATTGTAATAGATATGGTAGTTGCATCTACGTTGATGTCAATGGGTATGATGATGCTTCCGCCTACCATAATTGCTACACCGTTTAAAATTTTATTGTTTATTGTAGTAGACGGTTGGTCACTGATTATTGGTGAGCTGGTGCAGACGTTTTGACGCAGAAAGGTTGAGCTATCATGACAGAAGCTGTAATTATTGATATTTTTACACAGACGTTGGTGTTAATTATTAAAGTGTCCGCACCAATGCTTCTGGTTTCACTGGTGGTCGGTCTGATTGTCAGTATTCTTCAGACGATTACATCTATCCAGGAGCAAACATTAACCTTTGTTCCTAAATTATTAGCAATTTTTCTTACGTTAATGTTGGCCGGAAACTGGATTTTAACTACATTAAGGGAATTTATTATTGAATTATTTCAGTTTCAAAGCTATTTAAACTAAGTGAATTTGGTTAAGAGGTGGGCTGGTGAAAACTATATGACATTTACGGTAGAAAATTTGGAATTTTTTCTTGCCATTGCCATGCGCATTGCGGGATTTGTATTTATTGCTCCTTTTTTCAGCAACTCCAGCATGCCTCAAAGAGCAAAATTACTGCTTTCCTTTTCCGTGGCATTAGTAACATTCTTTGTAGTACCGCAGGATGAGCCTCTTTCTTATAACGGGGTAATTGGTTATGCCGGATTAATTATTTCTGAGGCGATTGCAGGTATGGTGCTGGGGCTTTTTGCAAATCTTGCATTGTTTATTTTAAGCTTTGCCGGTCAGATTGCAGATATGGAAATCGGTCTTTACATGGTCACACAATTTGATCCTACCAATCAAATGCAAATCACGATTTCGAGTAATTTGTTTATTTTTGCAGTTACACTCACCATGGTAGCAACAAATCTACACTTATATATTCTTCGTGCCGTGGTGGATTCCTTTGAACTGATACCAATCGGAGAGGCGGTTTTTTCTCCGATGATGTACCAGGGATATTTGGGTTTTTTATTTGATTATATGGTACTTGGTTTTCGTATTGTTTTGCCGGTGTTTGCAGCACTCTTGGTTGTAAATGCGGTATTGGCCGTATTGGCAAAAGCTGCACCACAGATGAATATGTTTGTTATCGGCTTTCAGCTGAAAATATTCGTCGGACTGGCAACATTAACAATTATGATGCTGTTTTTGCCGTCAATTTCAGAAATGGTATTTGAACAAATGATGAAGCTATTAAAAACGGCGGCGGCATATCTCACTCCATAACACAGGAGAGTAGAATGGAAGATGATAAATTAATAAAATTATATATTCCTATGAACCTCCAGTTTTTTGCAGATGGCGCCGCGGATAAAACCGAAGAACCAACTTCAAAAAAATTAAGTGATGCCAGAAATGAAGGTCAGGTTGCTAAAAGTACGGAACTTGTAAACGGTGCAATGCTGTTTGTTTTCTTTCTTGCAATAAAACTGTTTTGCGGTTATTTGGCAAACAGTTTTATAAAGACATTTCATAGAAATTATACATATATCAGTGTTTACTCTGTACAGATGCCGGAAATAGGAAATTTGTCAGCTATGTTTCGTAGGGCAATGCTGGATATTCTATTAATGTTGTTACCAATCTTTGCGTTTGCAATTGTCATAGCGTTTGCGTTAAATGTTTTTCAGGTTAAGTGGAAGGTTACAACAAAGCCGTTAAAACCGAAGTTAAATAAATTAAACCCAATCAGCGGGTTTAAAAAGATTTTTTCTTTGAGTAAACTGTTTGAACTGGTAAAATCTATTGCAAAAATTGCCGTGATTTTTGGTGTTGCCTACTCTACGATTATGGGCGAACTTGACACCATGAAAATACTGTATGATATGGAGTTGTTTTCAGCAGTTATTTACATATCAGATTTTGTTATAAATATGGGAATAAAAATCAGTGCAGTATATCTTTTGATCGGCTTTGCTGATTATTTGTACCAAAAGTTTAAATTTAAAAAAGACATGAAGATGTCTAAACAGGAAGTAAAAGATGAATATAAGCAGCAGGAAGGTGACCCGCAGGTAAAGGGTAAAATCAAATCCAAAATGAGGGAAACTTCCATGCGCCGTATGATGCAAAATATGCCGGATGCAGATGTTGTAATTACTAACCCGACCCATTTTGCGTGCGCCATAAAATATGATAAAGAAAAGGCGGCAGCACCGGTGCTGATTGCCAAGGGTGCCGATCATCTGGCACAAAAATTAAAAGACATTGCAAAAGAGCATAATGTGCCGATTGTGGAAAATAAACCGTTGGCAAGAATGCTTTATTATAACGTGGATATCGATGCTGAAATTCCGCAGGAATTATATCAAATGACTGCGGAAGTGCTGGCTTATGTATATCAGTTAAAAAACAAATAGACGATAAAAACTAAGAGACAGAAGGGAGGAATACGGCGTGAAGAAATCTGATATGATGATTGGTCTGTATATTCTTGCTGCAATTGTATTCCTCATTGTTCCGATTCCGACACAATTACTGGATGTTTTAATGGCATTAAATATTGCAGTATCCCTGATTATTATGTTTAATGCTCTGTTTTCCAAGGAAGCTCTTGACATGTCTACCTTCCCGTCGATTTTGTTATTTACTACCGTGTTCCGTATTTCCCTGAATGTTTCTTCCACAAGAAATATTTTGACAAAGGGATATGCCGGTGGTGTCGTCGCAGCTTTTGGTGAATTCGTAGGCGGCGGTGATATGATTGTTGGTGTCATTGTTTTCATTATTCTGATTTTAGTTCAGTTTATGGTTATCAATAAAGGTTCCGAACGAGTATCCGAAGTAAGTGCAAGATTTACCCTGGATGCTATGCCGGGTAAGCAGATGGCTATTGATGCGGACTTAAATACCGGTGCCATTACAGATAAAGAAGCCCAGGAACGCCGCCAGAAGATTCAGGATGAAGCCAGTTTCTTCGGCGCCATGGACGGTGCTACCAAGTACGTAAAAGGTGATGCTACCGCAGGCTTGTTAATTACTCTGGTAAATATTATCGGTGGTGTTTTGATGGGAATCACTCGTCAGGGGCTGGATGCCATGACTGCATTAGAGCAATATGGTCTGCTCACTATCGGTGACGGCCTGGTATCCCAGATTCCGTCTCTGCTCACCTCGTTGTCTACCGGTATTATTGTTACCAAGGTATCCAAAGAAGCAGATATCGGTGATGTCCTTGTCAGCCAGCTGTTTTCTTTACCAAAGGTACTGTATATGGTAGGCGGTTCCATGGCATTTCTTGGTATTTTTACCGGTTTACCGACGCTGGTGTTTGTAGCGTACGGTGTAGTGTTTATTGTAGTTGCCCGATCCATTCAAAGCAAAATGGAGGTGGCTGCGGTGGAATCCGAGGTGTCCGATGTGGAAACTTCGGCAGAAGAAATCCGGAAGCCGGAAAATGTGGTATCTTTACTTCAGGTGGATGCTATCGAATTGGAATTCGGTTATGGAATTATTCCGCTGGCAGATGTTAACCAGGGCGGCGACCTGTTAGACCGTGTAGTACTTATCCGTCGTCAGATTGCATTGGAATACGGTTGTGTTGTACCAACCATCCGAATGCGTGATAATATTCAGTTAAATCCAAACCAGTATATCATTAAGATTAAGGGTATTCAGGTCAGCGAAGGAGAAATCCTGTTTGACCATTACATGGCCATGAATCCGGGTCATGTGGAAGAAGAGGTTACAGGTATTCCTACCTTTGAACCTTCCTTCCATTTGCCGGCACTCTGGATTACCGAAAGCCAGAGAGAGCGTGCGGAATCCTTCGGATATACGGTTGTTGATCCTCCGTCCATTATTGCAACCCATATTACAGAAGTTATCAAAGAACATTTGGACGAATTACTTACCAGACAGGATGTACAAAATCTGGTCAACAACATTCAGGAGAAGAACAGTACGCTTGTTACGGAACTGATTCCAAAGCTTCTTGGAGTTGGTGAAGTGCAGAAGGTTCTGCAAAATATGCTTCGGGAAGGTATTTCCATCCGCGATCTTGTTACCATATTTGAAACTTTGGCGGATTATGCGCCAACAACAAGAGATACGGATGTACTTACGGAATATGTAAGACAGAGCCCTAGTATTAAGCGTTTTATCTCCAATAAGTATTTCCCTGTCAATATGACGACCAGCGTGGTAACTCTGGATCCGAAAATTGAGCAGGATATTATGGCTTCCGTAAAACAGACGGAGCAAGGTTCTTATATTGCTATGGACCCGGAAAAGAACCAGTTAATTATGCGTTCCGTTAAGGAGGAAATAGATAAACTGGAGAATTTAGGTTGCAATCCGATTATTATCACTTCTCCTATTGTGAGAATGTATTTTAAGCGGATGACCAAAGATTATTTCAGGGATTTAATCGTAATCTCTTATAATGAGATTGAATCCAATGTAGAATTACAATCAGTAGGGATGGTGACAATCTAGTATGTTGATTAAAAAGTTTCAGGGAGCGACCGAGCAGGAAGCCCTTCAGCTTGCCAAGCAGGAGCTGGGCAAGGACGTAATCATTACCCATATTAAATCCATAAAGCCAAAGGGAGTTTACCGCTTATTTAAGAAGCCTTTGGTAGAAATTACTGCGGCTGTGGATGAAGAACGGATTTATGAAAAAAAGACCGGATATCAGCATATTGCAGAAGAGATAAAGAAGAATCCATACGAATTCAGGGTAAAGGAGGAGGAAAAATCCTCTGCGATTGAACAAAAGCTGGACAGTCTCCAAAGTATGCTGGAAAAGCAGATGCGTGAACAACAGTCTACAAATGTAGAAAAAGAGAAAGAAGAACCGGCGGCAGAAGAAATGACTGCTGCAATGGCTTGTGTACAGATGATATATAATCAGCTGATTGCCAATGAAGTAGAAGAGGTTTACGCGAATAAAGTGATTGCGGAAATTGAACAGTCTTTAAAACCGGATGCTACCGTTGACAATATTTTATCCACCATTTATCAAAAAATTGTTTTAAAGCTTGGTGAAACAAAAGAGTTGGAGTTTGAAGAAGGAAAAACAAAGTATGTGTTTTTCATCGGACCGACCGGTGTCGGAAAAACTACTACTATTGCCAAATTGGCGTCCAGTCTTAAACTTGGAAAAAAGGCAAAGGTTGCCTTATTTACTGCAGATACCTATCGTATTGCTGCAGTAGATCAGTTGCGTTCCTATGCCACTATTTTGGGAATTCCGTTACGGGTAATTTATTCCGAAACTGAAATTAAGGATGCGGTAGAAGAATATAAAGATTATGATATTGTATTAATCGACACGGCAGGACGGTCCCATAAAAACAGGGAACAAAGAGATGACATTGAAAAATTGCTTCTTTCCGTACCGGAAGAATCCCGGGAGATTTACCTTGTATTGAGTGCTACAACAAAGTATAAGGACTTAGTAAAGATTACAGAAACATATTCAGCTATAGCAAAATATAACCTGATTTTTACAAAATTAGATGAAACAGCAGGCATCGGTAATATTTTTAATATTAAAATGTTAACCGGGGCCCCATTGTCATATACAACGTTCGGTCAAAGTGTACCGGATGATATTTCAAAAATTAATCCGCAGGCTGTTGCCAAGCAGTTGTTGGGAGGTGGTCAGTAATGGATCAGGCAGAACAACTCAGAAAAATGGTACAGCAGACGGATTCCAAGCCAAAAGCCAGAGTCATTACGGTGACCAGCGGAAAAGGCGGCGTCGGTAAAACCAGTATTTCTATCAATCTGGCAATTCAACTGACCAGACTTGGAAAAAAGGTTGTTGTATTTGATGCGGATTTTGGTCTTGCAAATATTGAAGTAATGCTGGGAGTACGTCCTCAATATAATTTGGCGGACATGATGTTCCGGGGGAAAGATTTGACGGATATTATTACCCAGGGAGAAGAAGGCATCAGCTTTATTTCCGGTGGTTCCGGAATACAGGAGCTTGCTTCCATGAACAGGGAGCAGGTGATGTATTTAACCAGCCGTCTGATTGCTTTGGATAAGTTTGCAGACGTAATTATTGTGGACACAGGTGCCGGTATTTCCGACAGTGTATTGGAATTTGTTTGGGCCAGTACAGAGGTGCTTTTAGTAGCAACACCGGAGCCGACTTCTATTACGGATGCGTATGCTTTATTAAAAGCATTAAACAGAAAAGAGGAATTTGTAAAAGAAGATACCTCAATTAAAATGATTTCTAATCGTGTAACCTCTGTGGCAGAAGGCCAGAGTTTATATGAAAAAATGAGTGTCGTTTCGGATAAGTTCTTAAATATTCCGATAACTTATCTTGGTTCGGTTCCGATGGATGAACAGATTTCCAAGGCAGTAATGCGTCAAAAACCGGTATCTGTAATTAATCCGGAGGCGCCGTCTGCTAAGGCAATTAAGCATATAGCGGAAACCTTACTTGATTTGGAGTCGGAAGAGTTATCGGATAAACGTGGTATGTTCCAGCTGTTTTCTAATTTAATCCGAAACAGAATGACGAAAAAATAAGTAATTCAAAGGATGTAATTTGTAATGGCAAATGATATTATCCAAATTGGAAATAAAATTGAAATACGGGCTGCGGCTAAAAATGCCCATACTGTAGTACAAACAGAACAGGAAGTTTATGTCAGCCAGTTTTTACAGTGGGCAGATATTAATGTTGCTTCTATTGCAATCCCGACATATAAAGGTCATTTGGTTCCTTTACGGGTGGATGATGTTTACGAGCTGCAATTTTTTACAAAGGGTGGATTGTATCGTTGTCGTGGTAAAATACTAAAGAGAACAAAAACATCAAATAATCTTGCGGTTGCCGAGGTGAAATTTGTTTCAGCATTGGAAAAGTTCCAACGGCGTCAGTATTACCGCATGAACTGTATTATTCCGATGACATATTCGGTATTGACAGAAGTTCAAAAGGAATTATATCAGGAAAAGAAAAAATGTTTATCTTTGGAGCAGAAGTTAAATATTGAGAAAAAATTGGAAAACCAGGAAATGGTATTTCAAAAGGCAACCATATTGGATATCAGCGGCGGTGGAATGCGGTTTAATTCATTTATTCAACAACAGAGTGGCGATATTTTATTGTTGCAGCCGGCGCTTCCGGAAATAGTCAGAAAAAAAATTCCGTTTTTATTCGGTCGTATCATTTCAAGTCAAAGGATTCCGAATAAAGAACCGGTATCCTTTGATAATCGTGTGGAATTTGTTGAAATAACTTCTGTAGAACAAGAACAAATTATTATGTATATTTTTAAAGAAGAGCGGGATAAGAGAAAACGCGAATCTGAATTGAAATAGAGGGAGCAAAAGGAGGATTACCATGGTGAAGAAAAACATTTTAATTGTTGATGACTCTGCACTTATGAGAAGGGTTGAGTCTGATATAATTAAGTCAGATGGTCGGTTTGAAGTAACAGATACGGCTACCAATGGCCTGGAAGCATTTGATTTGGTAACAAGAAACATTAAGAAATATGATGCAGTTGTTCTTGATATCAATATGCCAAAGATGAACGGTATCGAATTTTTAGAGGCATTGGAAAAGCAAAAGATAAAGCAGAAAATCATCATCGTAAGTACTCTTGCAAAAGATGGTGCGGCAGAAACCATTCGTGCATTGGAACTGGGAGCTTTTGATTATGTAACAAAGCCTGACAGTTTTGTAGATGCTATGAGTGATGCGTTCAAAGGGAAATTATTGCAGTGTCTTCAGTATGCAACTTCCCTGACGGAAGATAAAGCCATTGATTTAATTAAGAGTACTCCAAAGGTGGAAGTAAAAAAAGCAGAAGAAAAAACGGTTGTTAAACCTGCTGTTCCTACAGCACCTGCAACACAGGCTCCAAAGTCTTTGGCAGGAGTTGTTTCTCCGATGAATCCACGAGCGATTCTTTCTGAAGCATTTGCCCCAAGAAAACCACACAAAACGGTTACCGGTGCAAATGCAAAAAGACTGATTGCGATCGCTTCTTCCACAGGCGGACCAAAGGCATTACAACAGGTAATCTGCAAGTTGCCAAAAAACATCAATGCGCCGATACTTATTGTTCAACACATGTCGGAAGGCTTTACTAAATCCCTTGCCGCGCGTTTAAATGAGTTGAGTGAAGTGAAGGTAGTAGAAGCAACGGGAGGCGAATGCTTAGAAAACGGAATCGTGTATCTTGCCAAGGGCGGCAGTCAGATGCGCGTAGTAAAAAAAGGCAGTGAGTACGTTATTGATATTAACACACAGGAACCGGCCAGAAACGGTCTGAAGCCATGTGCGGATATTATGATGGAATCCCTTGCTAACTTGGTATTTGATGATATTACCTGTGTAGTTCTTACAGGTATGGGTGGCGACGGCACCATGGGAATCCGTCAATTAAATGAATCGTCCAATATTTATGTTATCGGTCAGGATGAAGCAACCTCAACGGTTTATGGCATGCCAAAAGTAGTGTACGAAGCAGGACTTACGGATGTTGTTCTTCCTCTTGGACAGATAGCTGAAGAAATAACAAAGAATGTGGGGGTACAGTAGAATGGATGTTAGTCAGTATCTTGAAATTTTCATCGATGAAACAAAAGAACATTTACAGAGTCTGAACGAGCAACTTCTGATTCTGGAAAAGGAGCCGGAAAATGAAAATACTATTAATGAGATTTTCCGTGCAGCTCATACCTTAAAGGGTATGTCCGGTACTATGGGTTACAAGAGAATGCAGAATTTAACCCATAATATGGAAAATATTTTTTCCGAAATCAGAAACGGTAAAATGTCTGTTACGGCAACCATCGTTGATTTGCTGTTCAAAGGACTTGATGCATTAGAAAACTATCTTTCCAACATTTCCACAACCGGTGATGAAGGAACAGAAGAATATACTGAAATCATTACTCAGCTGGATGTCTGCTTAAAGCAGGGTCTTGGAGAAATGCCGGCTGCGGCTCCTTCAGCAAATGCAGCTGCAGCTGTTGCTGTTGAGGAAAAGGCTGTTGAAACCGCAAGTGCTTCCGAAAAAGAAAAATTCAGATCATTTAAATATGCCGATCACGAAAAGCATGCGATGAATGAAGCTATTGCAACAGGTCAGCATGCGTACGGAATTACCGTATACATCCAGGAAACCTGTCTGTTAAAGGCAGCCAGAGCATTCCTTGTATTTAAAACATTAGAAGGTCTTGGCACGGTTATTAAGTCTGAGCCTGCTGTACAGGACATTGAAGACGAAAGATTTGATTTTGATTTTTCCATGGTTCTTATTACCAAGGAAAGTCTGGAAGCTGTTAAAAAAGCAATTATGTCTGTTTCTGAAGTTGATTCCGTATACTTATCCGAAATCAAAGAAGAAGAAGTAGCAATGCCGAAGGAGGTTGTTGTGGAACAGAAAACAGAAGCAAACGGCAATACTGCAGCGGCTGTTGCACAGGCACCGCAGGCTGCGGCAGAAAAGAAGCAGGCAGCACAGACAAGTAAGCCGGTGGTAAACCGCTCTGTACGTGTGGATATTGAAAAACTGGATGATTTAATGAATCTGGTTAGTGAGCTTATCATCGCAAAGAACGGTCTGGTTTCCATCAATAATGCAGATGATGCAACAAAGCAGAACAACAGCGGCTTCAATGAGCAGATTGAGTACTTAGAAAGAATCACCACCAATTTACATACCTCTGTTATGAAGGTTCGAATGGTACCGTTAGAGAGCGTTGTTAACCGTTTCCCAAGAATGATCCGTGACTTAAGCAAGAAGCTGGATAAGAAGATGGAACTGTACATCAGCGGTGAAGATACAGAATTAGACCGTACCGTTATTGATGAAATCGGCGATCCGTTACTTCATTTACTTCGTAATGCGGCAGACCACGGTTTGGAATCTAACGAAGAAAGAGCAGCTCTCGGCAAGCCGGAAACCGGATCCATTATTTTAAATGCATTCCAGGAAGGTAACAATGTTGTTATCGAAGTAAAGGATGATGGTAAGGGTATCGACGCCGAGAAGATTAAAGCTAAAGCCATTGCAAAGGGAACCATTACTGCGGAGCAGGGCGATGCAATGACAGACAAAGAAATTATCGATTTGTTATTCCGTCCAAGCTTCTCTACAGCAGAAAAGATTTCCGATGTATCCGGTCGTGGTGTTGGTCTTGATGTTGTTAAAACTAAAATTGAAAGTCTTGGCGGTGATGTAGAAGTACGCACCACATTAGGACAGGGTAGTAATTTCATTATCCGCCTGCCATTAACACTGGCTATTATACAGTCCCTCATGGTAGAACTCGGAACAGAAAAGTATGCAATTCCGCTTGGAAGTATTCAGACCATCGAAGATATTCCTGTTTCTGATGTAAAATATGTTCAGACAAAGGAAGTTATCAATCTCCGTGGTACGGTTATTCCGTTAATCCGTCTTAACGAAGTTCTTGATGTAGAGTCCGTAAAGGCAAAAGATGAAAACTTAACCGTTGTTATCGTAACTAAGGGCGATAAACTTGCCGGATTTGTTGTTGACAACTTAATCGGTCAGCAGGAAATCGTTATTAAGTCCATTGGTAAGTATATCAATAACAGCAAGATGATCAGTGGTGCTACCATTCTTGGGGATGGTGAAGTTGCCTTAATTCTTGACGTAAACACTTTAGTTTAGGAGGTAGATGATTATGGCAGAGAATGTATCCACAATGGATTCTAAACAGTATATTGTTGTTGAATTGGGTAATGAACAGTACGGAATTGATATCCAGTATATTGATAATATTGTAAGAATGCAGAGAATTACCAGAGTACCAAAGGCGCAGAATTTCTTTAAGGGAGTTATCAATCTCCGTGGTGAGGTTATTCCGGTAATGAGCCTTCGTTTAAAGTTTGACTTTGAAGAAGAAGAGTATACAAATAAAACAAGAATTTTAATTATTAAGCCGGATGCACAGGCTTCCGTCGGAATTATTGTTGATGCGGTTAAGGAAGTTTTAACCTTAAGCAATGATATGATTGATAAGGTTGCCAGAGATATTAATGATGAGCGTACTGCTTATCTTTCCGGCGTAGGAAAACATGAAGACAGACTGATTTCTATTTTGAATATTGGTGAAATCTTCATGGAAAAAGAAGCTGAAAATGCATAAATAGCGCACACAGCCTGCCCGGCAAAATCGGGCGGGCTTGTGTTGGTTCAATGCATATAGCAGGAAAGGAACTTTGGAATGGCAGATAATCAGGTAATAAATGAAATGCAATTTGACGTATTGCGTGAAATTGGTAATATCGGTTCCGGTAATGCAGCCACTGCGCTGGCAAAAATGTTGAACCAGAAAGTAGATATTAAGGTTCCAAAGGCAGCATTGCTGGATTTTAATGAACTTCCCCGGGCAGTAGGAGGAGAAGAAACGATAGTTGTTGGTATTCTTCTTACATTATCTGAAGATGTAGAAGGCATGATGATGTTTATCATGAAAATTGAAGCTGCTTATAATCTGATTGAAAAACTGATGTTTATGGAAGTAGACAGAAGCGGTTCTTTAGATGAGATGCAAATGTCCTGCTTACAGGAAATCGGAAATATTATTACAGGCGCGTATCTTTCTTCCCTGTCTGATCTAACAAGACTGACGATTCAGGCAAGTGTACCGTACATGGCGATGGATATGGCGGGTGCGATTTTAAGTGTACCTGCAATTGAATTCGGAAAGCTTGGTGATAAAGCGTTAATGATTGAAGCTGAATTTGGCGAGGATGCAGCAAATGAAATTGGCGGATACTTTTTACTGATTCCTACAATGGCCTCCTATGATGCTATTATGGCTTCTCTTGGTATAGGATGAAAATAGCATGGGAAATATGATAAAAATAGGAATGGCGGAGCTGAATGTATGTTTGCCACCGGACGCAATTACTACATTGGGATTAGGTTCCTGTGTAGGAGTTGTATTATACGATCCGACAAAAAAGATATGCGGCATGGTTCATGTTATGCTTCCGGACAGTACGAAAATAAAAAACAATGAAAATAGAGCAAAGTTTGCCGATACCGGCATTGAAGATTTATTAAAGCAGGTAGTTACCTTAGGGGCAGTGCGAAGAAATCTTGTGGCTAAAATTGCCGGTGGTGCCCAAATGTTTGCCTTTAAATCAGATAATGATATGTTACGTGTCGGAGACCGCAACGTAGAAGCAACAAAAAACAAATTAAAAGAACTGCAGATACCGATTATTGCTGAAGATACCGGCAAGAATTCAGGTAGAACCATCGAATTTTATCCGGAAACCGGAGAATTGTTAGTGAAATCCGTTGGAAAAACTCCGTATAAAATTTAATACAATGGGAGGGGTTACTCATGGAAGAAGGAAAAAATATCCCTTTGATTATTATGCTTTCTGCCGGATCCATCATTAGTATTGCATGTATTGTGTACAAGTTTACTTTACTGCATACACTGATACTTGTATTGGCTACATTGATTGTTTTTTACATTATTGGTCTTATTGTTAAGAAAATTATTGTATCCATCAATCATGATGCGGAAGACCGGGCGGCATTGCTTGCGCAGGAAGAATATGAGGCAAAGCAGAAAGAACTTGCAGAACAGGAAGAACTGGCAGCAAGTAAAATGACAACAATGGATACGGATGAAAATATTTCATTGGAATAGCTAGTATGGAGAAAGGCATGGTCGAAGGTTTATGAGTCAGGACGACAAAGAAAAGCTTTGGTTGGAATTTTCAAAAAAACCAAGTGCAGAATTGCGTGAAAAAATAATAATCGAATATGCCGGTCTCGTTAAGATTGTTGCAGGTAAGTTAAGCATGTATCTTGGTCATAATGTGGAGTATGATGACCTTGTCGGTTACGGAACTTTTGGTTTAATTGATGCAATCGATAAGTTTGATTACGGCAAAGGTGTAAAATTTGAAACCTATGCATCTTTGCGTATCCGTGGCTCTATTTTAGACCAAATAAGAAAAATGGACTGGCTGCCGCGTACCGTTCGTCAAAAACAGAAAAGAATTGATGCGGCATACAATAAAATTGAAGCAGAAACCGGTCGTTTTGCAACGGATGAAGAAATTGCTGCAGAACTTGAAATTTCTGTGGATGAGTTAGATTCCTGGCAGAATCAGACAAAAGCTGCCGGTTTGATTTCCCTGGATGATTATATGGAACAGGGAAATGAGGGTGGTATCAGTTCCATTGCTGATGGCGCGGAAGAATATCATCAGCCGGAACAGATTTATGAAAAACAGGAAGTTCGTCAGATCTTACTGGAAACCTTGGAATCTCTGACGGAAAAAGAGAAAAAAGTTATATTACTGTATTATTATGAAGAGTTGACTTTAAAGGAAATCAGTGCTGTATTAGAGGTTTCCGAATCCAGAATTTCACAGCTTCATACAAAGGCAATTCAGAAGCTTCGCTTAAAGCTGGGAGCAAATATTGAGTTATTTTTTTAGGAGGAATAATGGCAAAGAGCGCATATATAAAATTAAGTATACGTCCTAACGGTACATTTCTTACCCTGTATCCACCGGTGGATGGCGGAAGAAACCTGATTATTGACGAAGTAGAATCCTACTTGGATAAAGTAATTCCCGGCGGTTATGAAAAGGTTATCGTAAGAGAAGAATTAAAAAAACCATTATTGTCCGTCCGTGAAGTCTTAATAAAAAAAGAGCAAATCGAACCTGTAAATGAAACGGTTGTTGTCACCATTATGGCAGACAGGCTCAGTGTAAAAGGGCGCTTTTACCCACCGACAGAGGGTGGACGTTTGCTGGACAGAGACGATATTATTTCTGAAATGGTAAGAAGCGGTGTAAAATACGGTGTTGTGGAAGCCACGATTGCAGATTTCTTAAATAACAGACAATATGAGGAAACATTAATCCTTGCAGAAGCAACAAAACAGGTAGAGGGTTCTGATGCGGAAATTACGTTTTTCTTTAATACAGATTTAACCCAGAAGCCAAGAGTAAACGAAGACGGTAGTGTTGACTTCCATCATTTAGATATGATTAGTACGGTTTCTGCCGGAGACTTATTGGCAGAATTAAAGCCTGCCGTACAAGGCAAGCCGGGTATTGATGTATGCGGCGGCTTGCTGCGTCCGGTAAAGGTGAAACAAAAAATACTGCGTGTCGGTAAAAATATTAAGCTTTCCGAAGACGGATTAAAAGCGTATTCCGAAGTAAACGGACATGCAACCGTGGAAGGAGAGCAGGTTTTCGTTTCTAATATGTATGAAGTACCTGCAAATGTAGATACTTCGACAGGAGATATTGAATATGAAGGAAATGTCCTTGTACACGGTAATGTTTTGGCCGGCTTCAGCATTATTGCTAAGGGTGATATTGTGGTTGAAGGCGTAGTAGAAGGTGCTAATTTACGTGCCGGCGGCCATATCATTTTAAAACGTGGTATTCAGGGCATGGACCGTGGTGTTTTAAAAGCTAACGGAAATGTAATTTCCAGATTTATTGAAAGTGCAACAGTGGAAGCAGGAGGTTATGTATCTGCAGATGCTATCATGCATAGTAATGTGTCTGCAAAAGGAGATATTACGGTAGACGGTAAAAAAGGCTTTATCACCGGTGGAAATATCCGGTCCGGCACGATGGTTTCCGCTAAAACAATCGGTTCTTCCATGGGTACCATGACCAATATTGAAGTTGGTATTGAACCGGCTATTATTACGGAATATCATGAACTAGGCAAAGAGCAGGAAAATATTAAAGCTGAACAGGAAAAGAACATGCAGGTTCTGATGGCTTTGGCAAAACGAATCAAGCTTGGTGAAAAACTTGCTCCGGATAAGCTTTTGCAGTTTAAACAGGCAAATGCCACAAAAGAACGACTGGAAAAGTATGAAGAAGAACTTATTGAACGTATGAAGGTATTAAAAGAAACCATAGACAGCTATGAGGGCGGAATTGTCAAAGTTAGCAGTACAGCGCATCCCGGTGTTAAATTAACTATCTCAAACGCTGTTTATTACGTGAAAAATGAAACTTCTTATTGCCGCTTTGCTAAAGTTCAGGGCGATGTAAAAATGGAAAGTTATATGTAAATCATTAAAGTATTGGAAAGGAGGCGTTTTTTATGGCGATTACACCATATGAAGCATTAGCTATGGCTCCAAAATCGCAGGAGGTTTCTTTATTCCGTACTGCCCAGATGCAGAAAGAAAATGCACAGCAGTCTCAAATAGCTGTTACTGTGCAGCAGCAGAACGAGCAGAAAATGCAGCGGACAGAAAAAGCCGATTCAAAAGACGAAACTCCTTTCAAATACGATGCAAAAGAAAAAGGCAATAATGCCTATGCAAAACAGCAGGAAAAAGAACGAAAGAAAAAAGAAGAGCAGGAAAAAGAAGATAGAAAAAAAATGTACGGTTGTACATTTGAAATTACAATTTAATGGGGGAACATTATGTCACCGGTAGAACTTATATTTGTTCTTTTAGGCGTCGGAATTTTGATTGCCAGCTGTTTTGTTGGCGGAAAAGAAAAAAAATCCGACGCTACCCTTTTGCTTCCTGAAGAAGTGTTGGAAGGGTATAAGCAAGAAATCAATACTTATGCAGAACGCATTATGGAAGAAAAATCCGAAGAGGTAGTTATCAGAACGGATGATTATTTAAGTAAAATATCAAACGAAAAAATCATGTCTGTGAATGATTTTTCTACGCAAATCCTTGAAAAAATTGATACCAACCATAAAGAAGTGGTATTTCTGTATGATATGTTAAATAAAAAAGAAGATGAAATTAAACAGACCGTACAGCAATTTGATAAGGAAAAGCAGGAAATGCAGGAAGTGGTTGGAGATATCATTAAGCTGACAAAGCAAATGAAAGCTTCCATACAAAAAAGTGATGAGCCGAAATCAACTTCTTCGGAAAAAGGAAAAAAGACGGAAACGAAAAGAAGTACAACAAAAACAACAGTTAAAGCGGAACCTGCTAAAACAACAGCTCCGGTAAAAGCAATTGAGAACCAGGAAGACGGACAATTGGAATTTGCTGAGCTTATGCAGGCAGACCGTCGTCAGGAAGAGGTTTTAAAGCTTCATAAACAAGGTAAAAGCGTTCTTGAAATTTCCAAGATGATGGGAATGGGACAGGGCGAAGTTAAATTAATTGTGGACCTTTACGGAGCATAAATAGAACAACAGGAAGATGTTAGAATGAAACAGAAGTATTATTTAAGAGGTCTCGGATTCGGAATTTTAATTACGGCGCTTGTATTTATTTTTGCCGCCCCGTCAAAAATGTCTGATGAAGAGATAATAAAAAGAGCAGAAGAACTGGGATATAGCAAAGCATCGGAACAGGAATCCAATTCTATCGGGCTGAAGGATCTTTTGGAAAACGAAACTCCTGCGCCAACAAAGGCTCCGGAGCTTACAGTTACTGATACTCCGATACCGGAACCGTCGGATACGCCGGTCCCTACGAAGAAGGCTACACCAACTCCGACAACGCCCCCGGAACCTACTGCAGAACCGATATTGACAGCAACTCCAACTCCGGAGCCAACCCCGACTCCAACAACCGAACCAACAGCAACGCCAACACCGGAACCAACACCGACAAAGAAGCCGGAGTCTGCTGTTAAAACAGCAACCATTGTGGTAGAGCGCGGCAATACAGCTACTGTTGTATGTGAAAAAATAGAAAAGGCCGGTATAGTAAAAGATGGAGAAAAACTGAAGGATTATTTAATAAAGAATAACCTGGCTGACTATATCAATGTCGGAACATTTCAATTATCCAGCGACATGTCACTGAAAGAAATTTCAAAGATATTAACCGGAAGATAGCAGTATGGCATCAAAGCAAAATAATGTTTTGATGCCATTTTTTTGAAAAAAAGTACTTGCATTATTTACTAACATATGATAATATGTAAAACGTGTGCGTGGGCAATAGTGTCCATGACAAATCACGCATACCGATTACGGACAGGGTGCCGGAGAAAACGGTATTACGGAACCGCGTATTATCCGGTCTGTACGCAATAAGAAGTATGCGGAAGAATTTAACCATTGGAGGTAAAAAACATGAGCGTTATTTCTATGAAGCAGTTATTAGAAGCTGGTGTACATTTTGGTCATCAGACAAGAAGATGGAACCCTAAGATGGCTCCATACATCTA
>JAGAQI010000027.1 GCA_017622795.1 Lachnospiraceae bacterium | reverse complement strand
TTCAGTTGGCTGTGCGCCGTTTGCAATCCACTTCTTAGCTTCTTCTTCGTTGATGTTGAATGCGCTAGGTGTTCTGGTTGGATCATAAGTACCAACTTCTGCGATGAACTTACCGTCTCTTGGGGAGCGGGAATCTGCTACAACGATTCTGTAGAAAGGTGCCTTCTTCTGACCCATTCTCTTTAATCTGATCTTAACTGCCATTGTTTTTTCCTCCTGAAAAAATGTTTTATTTTAATTTATCTATGAATTATCTGTACAACGGTACGATAAAACATTACTGTTTAAAACGGAAATCTTCCGCCTCCTGGCATTCCGCCCGGGAAGCCGCCGAATCGGCGTTTGCCTTTGCCGCCCATCATACCGGACAGCTGCTTCATCATCTTTTTCTGACCCTCAATCTGCTTTACCAGACGATTAACCTCGCTGATATCAACACCGGCGCCATTTGCTATTCTGCGCTTGCGGGAAGGATTAATCAGGGATGGATTCTCGCGCTCCGCAGGAGTCATGGAATAAATAATTGCTTCCACGCCTTTGAACGCGTCATCATCAATTTCTACACCCTTTAACTGGCCCATACCCGGCATCATGCTCATAATGGAACTTAAACCGCCCATTTTCTGCATCTGATGATACTGGTCCAGCAAATCGTTGAAATTGAACTCCGCTTTTTTCATTTTGCGGGTCATTTCCTTTGCTTTTTCTTCATCGAAATCAGCCTGAGCTTTGTCGATTAAGGTTAAGATATCTCCCATACCGAGAATTCTGCTCGCCATACGGTCCGGATAAAACGGTTCCAAGTCGGAAAGCTTTTCGCCCATACCGACATAAAGAATTGGAAGTCCTGTAACGGAACGGATGGAAAGAGCCGCACCACCACGGGTATCACTATCCATTTTAGTAAGGATAACACCGGTAAGCGGTAACTTCTCATGGAAGGTTTGTGCAACGTTTACTGCGTCCTGACCGGTCATAGCATCAACGGTCAAAAGTGTATTTGTAATCGGAAGTTCGTTAGCAATTTGTACTAACTCTTTCATCATTGCCTCATCAATGTGGAGACGGCCGGCGGTATCAATAATAACGACATTGTTACCGTTCTTTGCCGCATACTCCATACCTGCTTTTGCAATATTCACAGGGCTGATGTTGGTTCCCATGGAGAAGGAATCCACACCCTGCTTTTCTGCATTGATTTTTAACTGTTCAATAGCTGCAGGACGATATACGTCACAGGCTACCAGCAAAGGCTTTCTTCCTTTGGCCTTTAACTGACCCGCAATTTTTGCAGCTGTGGTGGTTTTACCTGCACCCTGCAGACCGCACATCATGATAACGGTAATCTGGTTGCTGTTTAAAAGCTTAAGCTCTACCTGCTCTTCGCCCATCAGCTTTACCAGTTCTTCATTCACAATTTTAATAACCATCTGACCCGGTGTTAAGCTATTCATAACATCCTGGCCTACGGCACGTTCCTGTACGGAAGAAATGAAGGTTTTAACTACTTTAAAGTTAACGTCTGCTTCTAACAGCGCCATTTTTACTTCTTTTAAAGCTACCTTTACATCCTCTTCTGTTAAACGGCCTTTATTACGAAGATTTTTAAAAACATTTTGCAGTTTTTCGGAAAGGCTGTCAAATGCCATGTAAGATACCTCATTTTCTGAACTAAAGTTCCTCTAACATTTCTGCCAGGAGTTTTCTTGCTCCTGCTATATCGGATGCATCTGCTTCTTTCTCTGATGTTCCAAGAAGCTCCGATGCTTTGGTAAGCTTTTCTTTCATGTTCTGAAATTTTTCAACCAGATGAAGGGTAACCTCGTATTCCTTTAGCTGCTTGGTACAACGCTTTACAATGTCGTGTACTCCCTGTCTGGAAATTCCTTCTTCCTCTGCAATTTCTGCCAAGGATAAATCGTTCAGAACATAGTCTTCAAATATTTTCTTTTTGTGCTCGCCAAGCATTTCCCCATAAAAATCAAATAACAGGGAAAGCTCAACGATTTCCTCAAAGGATTCTACCATAAAAAATACCACCTGTAAAGTCTTTTTCTTTACATACAGGTGGTATTGTACTACAAGATTCGATAGGTGTCAAGTATTTTCTTTGACAGTTTGCTAAATTTATTTTTTCTTCCGTCTCTCACGTCTTATCCTGTTAATATGCCGCTCAAAATCCCCGGAATTTATCAATTCCGCAATCACATACTGTTCAAACACCGGAACCGTACAGGAATAAAAGCCAAGCTTCTTTTCAAATTTTTCAAGAAGTTTTTCAGGCAAAACAAGATAACCGGCTCGCATGGACGGTGCAATTGTTTCGGAAAAGGTATTTAAGTAAATAACCGATGCATCCTCTGCCATAGAAAACACGGTATCATCATTTTTCATGGACACCGTCAGCTCCGCAGAATAATTATCCTCAATAATGCAAGCATTCCTCTGCTTTGCCCATTGCAAATATTCTTTTCGTTTGGAAACATCTGCAGTTATGCCGCTGGGATAGCTGTTAAACGGAGTAATATGTAATACTGTTGCTTTTGTACGGTTTAATTCTAAGGTTTTTATACCGTCCTGACCCATGCCCAGCATTTCACAGGTAACACCATTTGCCTCGTATACTTGACGGATTTTATTATAGGAAGGATTTTCAAGACCAAATATCCTGTCTTTTCCCAGAAGCTGCACAATCAGACTATATAAGTATTCTGCTCCGGAACCTATTATTATCTGTTCGGGACGCACATTCATACCGTTACTTCTTTTTAAATAAGCTGATATCGCCGCACGAAGTTCCGGACATCCATGGTTTGGTGACTTAATTAAAATACTGTCACCATAATCCAAAAGGACCTTTCTCATGGTTTTGGAAAGTACGGAGAACGGAAAGGTGTTTTTTTCTTTCACAGATTGGTTCTCCTGTAATTCAGTTTCAATTTCCAATGATGTTAAATTTGCCTCTGCATGATTTCCATCGGACACTGATACAAAATCACTATCCTTATATACCGCAAAATAACCACTGCGCTGTCTTCCTTCCAAATATCCTTCCTCGCAAAGAATTTCATAGGCATGCTGCACTGTAATCACACTAACTCCGGTTTCCTCTGCCAAAGTACGCTTTGAAGGCATTTTGGCACCATAGAAAAATACACCTGTTACAATATCGTGCTTTATACCCTCGTACAGTTGTAAATATGCCGGCTTATTGATTTGCGGGTTAATATGATAATTCATAGTTTATTCTCCAAAAAAATATCTTCCAGTTAATTTATCCGCCTCTAATTGAATTCGCAATTCTTCAATCGATGAAAATTTCTGTTCCGGACGGATAAAAGAAAGCAACTCTGTTTTTGCCGTTTTTCCGTATAAGTCATCATTACAATTAAATAAATGTGTCTCTACTCCAAATATTTTTTCAGCTTGAACGGTAGGCTTACTTCCAATATTTGCAATACCGTCATATGTCTTATCGTCTACTGTGACTTTGGCACAATATACACCAAGTTTAGGCAGGATTTTACCGTCGGGAATCCTCTGATTTATGGTAGGAACTCCGATAGTATGACCAAGGCTTCTTCCGTGAATAATTTCTCCGGTTATATGATACGGCATTCCAAGCATAGCATTAGCATCTTCCATTTCTCCGTTCAAAATGCAATCACGTATCCTGGAACTGCTGACTTCTGCGCCACGAAACATCCGCTTATCTACTGCTTTAAAAACAAACTTATATTTTTCAGAAAGTTTCTCCAACATGGATACATTTCCTTTTCTGCCTTTACCGAACCGAAAATCCGCACCTACAAAAAGTTCTTGAACTTTCATGGTTTTGACCAGAATTTCCTCTACAAATTCTTCCGGTTCCATAGAGGCAGTCTTTTCATGAAACGGAAATAAAACATAACGTTCAATGCCTAATTTTTCTAATAGCTGTTCTTTTTCTTCTTCAATAAGAATAGAGGTAACCGTTTCCTGGCGTAAAACCTGGGATGGAAACTTGTCAAAGGTAAAAACCGTCGGAATGCAACCATTCTTTTTCGCCGCAATCACATTCTCCATCAGCATGCGGTGACCAAGATGCACTCCGTCAAATTTACCAAGAGTAATTGACGTATTATTCCATTGTACTTTTGTAATATCTTTAATTATTTCCATGCCATACGTCCTTTTACAAATTTATAAAAACATTTTTACCGGGGTAAATTTCTTACCCTCCTTTTTATATAATCCAAGAAACTTTCCTGTACTGTCATATGCACGATACCAATTTATCGGAAATTCTGTTGCTACAAGTTGATCTGATTTCTCTTTTTGATTTTCTACGCACGTAGATAACCCGTTTTCATATACTACACAATCCTGTTCGTTCATATGATTGCCGTTTAACAACAACTTGTCCCACTCCGGTTTCATTTGAAAAGCTTTGCAAGTTTTAAAAACCTGCTCAACAGTAACAATATGTTTCTCTAACGTACCTGCATCACGTAATGCCTCTACTTCGGAAAGTTTAAAACTATTTTCCAAATAGCTGTCTCCGGAACGGGTTCTGAGTAATGACTTCATACATGCACAAGTTCCTAGGGCTTTACCGATATCACGGCAGAGACTGCGGATATAGGTTCCCTTTCCGCAAGTTACTGTCAGCTCCGCCGTATATAAGAAACCATCTTTATCTGTTTCTACAGAATGCAATACAATATTATGTATTACAATCGGACGTCCCTTCCGCTCAATCACTTTTCCTTCTCTTGCTAATTCATAAAGCTTTTTGCCTTCCACCTTAATGGCAGAATACATTGGCGGAATCTGCTCCTGCTCCCCAAGAAACTTTGATAAAACAGTTTTTAAATCTTCCTCTGTAGCAGTTACCGGTAATTCCTCTATGATTTCGCCGGTCATATCCTCGGTATCTGTAGCAACACCAAAACGCATAACCACCCGATATTCCTTAATTTTATCCGTCAGCATATTGCAAAGGCGGGTTGCAGTGCCAAGACACACCGGCAAAACACCTTCTGCTTCCGGGTCTAAGGTTCCGGTATGACCGATTTTTTTCATTTTCAATATTCCACGTAGCTTTGCCACCACATCATGGGAAGTAAAACCCTTTTCTTTATATATATTTAAAATTCCATCCATCGGAACTTCTCCTTATTGCATGAAACCATACTAAAATGTAACTTTTTAAGAAAGCTACAGCCGTAAAATTGCCATTCTACAGCTGTAGCATTTCGTTTTCCTTAGGAGCAACTACATATTACTCCACTACTCATTCATAAGCAAAGCCAGGATTACCAATCGAAATCCTCAGACTCTTCTTCCTCTTCCCGCTCCGGAATCTTCGCAATTTCTTCATCAATCAAATGAGACATGCGGACACCGTATTCGATAGACTGATCCACCGTAAAAAATAACTGCGGGGTATTACGAAGATTTAAGCTCTTCGCAAGCTTACTGCGCAGGAAAGGTGCTGCACTCTTTAAACCATTGACAGCATCTGCCTGTGCCTGCTCATCACCGAGAACACTGACGTAAATCTTTGCTGTTTTTAAATCCGGCGCAACCTCACATGCAACAATTGATGTCATGAGAGGATTTACCCGTGGGTCTTTCAGTTCGGTATGAATCAACACAGAAAGTTCCTTCATTACTTCCTGATTGATACGTGTATTTTTTACACTGTTCTTTCTCATTTTCTAGGCACCTCAACCATCATATATAACTCAACCTGGTCAAATTCCTGAAGATCATTGAACTTTTCAAATACCAGACCACATTCATAACCGGTAGCAACTTCCTTTACATCGTCCTTAAAACGCTTTAAGGATGCTAACGGACCATCGTAAATCTGGGTTCCTTCTCTTGTAATTCTTGCCTTACAGCCACGGACGATCTTACCATCCATTACGTAAGAACCTGCAATTACGCCGACACCGGATGCCTTGAAGGTCTGACGAACTTCCGCATGACCGATAATCTTTTCTTCATATTCAGGATCAAGCATACCCTTCATGGCAGCTTCCACATCTTCGATTGCCTGATAGATGACACGGTACAGTCTCAGGTCTACCTTTTCACGTTCTGCAGTTTCCTTTGCTGTATTATCAGGCTTTACATTGAAACCGATGATAATTGCATTGGATGCGCTTGCAAGGGTAACGTCAGATTCGTTAATAGCACCAACACCGCCATGAATGACACGGACCGCAACTTCTTCGTTGGAAAGCTTCACCAAGCTCTGCTTTACTGCTTCTACAGAACCCTGAACGTCTGCCTTAACAATAATATTTAATTCCTTAATGTTTCCGGCCTGAATCTGGGAGAACAGACCGTCTAAGGACAATCTTGCCTTGGTATCTGCAATGAGCTGTTCCTTGCTCTGTGCTACGAATGCTTCTGCGATAGTTCTTGCTTCTTTTTCGTTTTCTGTAGCAAGGAATACTTCACCGGCATCCGGAACACCGTTCAAACCAAGAATTTCTACAGGTGTAGAAGGTGTTGCTTCCTTTACGCGGCGTCCCTTATCATCCATCATGGCACGAACCTTACCATAAGCAGCACCGATGGCAATCGTGTCACCAACTTTAAGGGTACCCTTCTGAACCAGAATGGTAGCAACCGGACCGCGGCCCTTATCTAACTGTGCTTCAATAACGATACCTCTTGCCTTTCTGTTAGGATTTGCCTTATATTCAGCAACCTCAGCAGTTAAGAGAATCATTTCCAGAAGTTTATCAATACCTTCCTTAGTATGTGCAGAAACCGGAACAAATATTGTTTCACCGCCCCAGTCTTCTGCAATCAGACCATGCTCGGTTAACTCCTGTTTTACACGCTCTACATTGGCAGCAGGCTTATCAATCTTGTTAACTGCAACAATAATTTCAATGCCGGCAGCCTTTGCATGGCTGATAGCCTCCACGGTCTGCGGCATAACACCATCGTCTGCTGCAACTACTAAAATAGCAATATCTGTGGACTTTGCACCACGCATACGCATTGCTGTGAAGGCTTCATGACCCGGAGTATCCAGGAAAGTAATCTTTTCACCGTTTGCTTCCACCATATAAGCACCGATGTGCTGGGTAATACCGCCCGCTTCTCTTGCTGTTACGCTGGTAGAACGGATCGCATCGAGCAGGGAGGTCTTACCGTGGTCAACGTGACCCATAACGCAGACAACCGGAGGTCTTGTAACCATGGTTGCTTCGTCTTCTTCATCTTCCTTAAGAAGTTCTTCTACTACATTAACTTTAACTTCTTTTTCAGCAATAATTTCGTATTCTAATGCGATTTCTTCTGCTTCTTCAAAGGAAAGCTCCTGATTGATGGAAACCATCTTGCCTGCTAAGAATAATTTCTTAACAATGGCAGCAGCCGGCTGCTTCATCTTGTCAGCCAATTCCTTTAAGGTAAGGGATTCCGGAATAATAATGGTCTTGATTTCATCTTCCTTCTTCTCTTCCTTTACCACTACAGGCTTAATAAAAGCACCCTTTCTGTTTGGATCCTTCTTGCCGCCCTTCTTAGTTTCAAAATCCTCATCGTGATCTCTCTTCTTATCACGATCACGGTCTCTGTCACGGTTAGAGTAAGCAGCAGCTCTCTGCTCCTTAGTTAATTCATTAGCAAAATCACTCTTAATGGAGCTCTTTTCACCACTCTTATAACCGCCACGGGACTGTGGTCTTCTTTCATTGGTATCAGAATCCTTATCCTTATCAAAGAACTTATCTTTTCCGTAACCACCCTGGTTTCCACCCGGTCTTTGACTGAAGTTTCCGACACCCTGTGGTCTCTGTCCGTATGGTCTGTCACCCTGCGGTCTTCTATCACCATTAAACTGACGGTCTCCCTGTGGTCTGTCGCCCATCGGACGTCTTTCGCCATTGTATGGACGGTCACCCTGCGGACGCATCGGACGGTCACCCTGTGGTCTGTCACCCATCGGACGTCTCTCACCATTGTATGGACGGTCTCCCTGCGGACGCATCGGACGGTCACCCTGTGGTCTGTCACCCATCGGACGTCTCTCACCATTGTATGGACGGTCTCCCTGCGGACGCATCGGACGGTCGCCCTGTGGTCTGTCACCCATCGGACGTCTTTCGCCATTGTATGGACGGTCTCCCTGCGGACGCATCGGACGGTCGCCCTGTGGTCTGTCACCCATCGGACGTCTTTCGCCATTGTATGGGCGGTCGCCTTGCGGACGCATCGGACGGTCGCCCTGACCTGTCGGACGATTTACCGGACGATCTGTACTCATTGGAGGACGTCTCATCTCACCCTGACCCTGTGGACGCATTGGGCGGTCTCCCTGACCTGCCGGACGCTCACTCTGACCGGACGGTCTTGCCTGTGTTGCAGGCTGTGTCTGTGCAACAGGCTTTTCTACCGGTTTAGCCGCTTCCGCTGCTTTAGCAGCAGGCTTTTCCGCCGGTGCAGCTTTTTTACCAAATTTACCTCTGACCATATCAATTTCTTTATCTTCAATATTGCTTGCATGGCTCTTTACAGCGCTGCCATTCTCAATAAGATATGCTACCACATCTTTACTTTGAACATCCAGCTCTTTCGCCAGCTCATATACTTTCATTTTTGCCATGTATTTACCTCCGTTATTGCGCCTGACTTAAACTATCGATTTTTTTCATAACTGCTTTTGCAAAACCCTCATCCAAAATTGCAAGGGAAGCTCTGAATTCTTTTCCTATAGCATGACCAAGTTCTTCCTTTGTTCCAAACTCAATTACCGGAACCTTGTAAAAAGAACCTTTATCACGAAACAGCTTTTTTGTGTTATCGGAAGCATCCTCTGCCACAACCACAAGATACGCAGTTCCGCTCTTTACAGCAGTTTCCGTTTGGAATTCTCCGCTGGCAATGCGTCCTGCGCGGGTTGCTAACCCAAACAGGGAAAGAATTTTACTATCGGTCTTGTTATTCAACAGTAATCAGCTCCTTTTCCAGCATTTCGTAAATTTCGTCAGGAATCTTTACCTGAAGGGAACGTTCTAAACCTTTTGTCTTTCTTGCCTGCTTAAAGCATTCCAGTGAATTACAAAGATATGCCCCTCTTCCGTTTTTCTTTCCGGTTTTATCTAAAACGATTTCCGCTTCCGTTGTTTTCAATACACGAATCAACTCTTTTTTCGGCTTCATTTCATTGCAACCGGTACATTTTCTTAATGGAATTTTCTTTTCAGCCATAATTCAATTGCCTCCGGATTGTTTGATTACTGCTCTTCGTAACCTTCCTCCCACTGTTCATCATACTGGCCGTCGTATTCTTCGTCGTATTCGCCGTCATACTCACCGTCGTATTCGCCGTCATACTGTTCATCCCACTGTTCTTCATACTGGCCTTCATCATACTGTTCTTCTTCCCACTGCTTTTCGTAATAAGCACCTGCCTGGGATTCAGACTTAATGTCAATCTTATAACCGGTAAGTCTTGCAGCAAGTCTTGCATTCTGTCCTTCACGGCCGATGGCAAGGGAAAGCTGATAATCAGGAACAATAACTCTTGCACTCTTTTCCTCCGGATCAACCTCTACGGAAACAACCTTAGCAGGACTAAGTGCATTTTCAATCAGAGTTGCCGGATCCTCACTCCAGTTAATAATATCAATTTTTTCGCCACGAAGTTCGTCTACAATGGCATTTACTCTGGCACCGTTTACACCTACGCATGCACCTACCGGATCAACGTTAGGGTCGTTGGAATAAACTGCCATCTTTGTTCTGGCACCTGCTTCTCTGGAAATGCTCTTGATTTCTACGGTACCATCCTTTACTTCGGTAACCTCAGCTTCAAAAAGTCTCTTTACCAATTCCGGATGGGTTCTGGAAACGGTAATTCTTGGACCTCTGGTAGTATCCTCAACCTTAAGTACATATAACTTTACACGTTCTGTAGGACGGAAATATTCCCCCTTAATCTGCTCGTTTTCAGTAAGAATGGCATCTGCCTTACCAAGATTAATGCAGATGTTATTGCCCTGATATCTCTGAACAATACCGGTAACAATATCTCTTTCCTTTGTGAAGTAAGTATTATACAGAGCCTTTCTTTCTTCTTCACGAATCTTCTGTACAACTACCTGTTTTGCTTTCTGCGCTGCAATACGTCCGAAGTTCTTTGGTGTTACTTCAATTTTGATGATATCGCCCACAGCCATTTTCTTTCTTGGATACTTTAACTTAGCTTCGCCAAGAGTAATCTGAAGCACATCATCCTCAACCTCTTCTACGATTTCTTTTTCAGCATACACATTAAAAGCACCGGTTTCTCTGTTAATCTGCACAGTAATGTTATCTGCCTTACCATACTGGTTCTTACATGCAGCAAGAAGAGAATTTTCAATTGCCTCTAACAGGATTTCTTTGCTGATATCCTTTTCCTTCTCAATCTGATTTAAAGCCTCCAGTAATTCTTTGTTTGCGTTCATTTTCTTTCTTTTTCCTCCTTCATTATACGACTTTTTCTATGACAACCGGGCAAAGCCCGTTGTTATCCATACTTAGAAATGTACTACAAGTCTGACACTTGCAATGTTGCTTCTTTCAAATTCCAGTTCATTTTCCTGTTCATCACTGATGACGAGCACTTCATCGTTAAAACTTTCCAAATAGCCGGTAAATTCTTTCTGCTTATCAATTGCCTTAAACAGTTTAACTTCTACCTCTTCACCGATGCTCTTTTCAAAATGCTTATCTTTTTTCAAAGCACGGCCAAGCCCCGGAGAACTGACCTCTAAAATATAAGCATCCGGAATAAAATCCTTTTCATCCAGTAAATCACTTAAACGGCGGCTTACCAGTTCACAGTCATTGATATTAATACCACCTTCTTTATCAATGAATGCACGTAAGTAAAAAGTGCCTGCTTCCTTTACAAACTCCACATCGTAGAGTTCAAAATTGTTTTCCTTCAGGATCGGTTCCAGAAGTTTTTCTGTTTTCTGTTCGTATTCTTCTCTTTTTGCCATAATTTACAATGACTCCCCCGTTTCATGGCAGAACATTTTTCCTGTTCTTAAACATGAATTAAGAGTGGGCTTGCACCCACTCTTAATCTTAGTCTTTATGTTACATGTAGATTATAGCACCGTTTGATTAAAAATACAAGTGCTTTTTCAAGGATTTTCCTTGAATTCATGCGGTTTTTCTGTGTTTTTTACTAAGCTGGATTCTATTTTGGCTCGTAAGAATTAATTAATTCCTCTAATAAATCCTTATTGATCACAGAGTTATCTTCCAATTCCTTAAGCGCTTCTCTAATTTCTTCTTTTTCTTCCTCAGTTATTTCATCCTCATTTTCCAGTTTGTCTGAATATTCATATACAATAGAAACAACTTCTTCCAGTTCTTCCTTTGTTTCCTCCGTCCATTCTATATCAGTTATTTCTATTGGAAGCTCTATATTTGTAATAGCAGAGGTAGAGAACAGTTTTAACGCTTCCGGAACCACCTTATTAGCGTTGGATAGTTCATACACCGTATCCAGCAAAGTAGTTACAGTTTCTGCTTTTAACGACGGCATAGCATTCTCCGTAAGCATAGCGTCCAATATACCTTCCTGCTTTAAGATATCATAAAGTTTTCCGTATACCTCTGTATCATTAACAATCTGTTCCTTATTTTGTAATTCCAGCCAATCAATAAAATCAGATACCGCAGATTCGCCTAATGTATTTTTTAATGAATCCTTTATACGATTCAATACATGAATCTGATTTTCGTCAGAAATGAAATTTAGTGCAAAATAAGCCTCCATCACATCCGGAATCTGTTTTTGCATAGATATATCATCTGTTGATGTTTCTGATACCGCGTCATACATTTTCCAACCCTCATTACCAAGCCGTACTAATGCAGGAAGCTCTGTCCATATATTAGTATTTTTGTCAACAACACCGGAGATTACCGCGTTATGAACCGCTTTTCCCAGATATTCCGTTCCGGTATACTGATAAATCTTACTTGCTGTAGAATCATCATAGGAATTGGTAAGCATTGTCACTTCCGGAAATTCTTTCTGCAACGTTTCATCATAATCCCCTTCACTAATTGCCTGTTCTACAACTGCCAAAGGATAAAACGTAACAGAACCTGCAAGCAATGAAACAACAATACCAAGGATTGCACCGGCAACTTTTGAAATTATTTTTTGTTCTTCTGTTACATGTTTTAAGAATACAGAAGTAATCAAATATACTATAAAGCTGATAAAACCGGTTGTCCAAAAAAGAACAATCACCACTATAGGAATTACCAGAGAACGTGCAAGTTCTGCCAAAGGAAGAACTAAAACCGTTTCTTCTTTTAAAAATTCTATTTTTTCTAAACATAGTTCAATCAGCTGTTCAATTGTAGTTGCATCTAAATTTAATTTAGGAATTATTTCTCCAAAAATCATGTCTGTAAACCACGGGATAGCAAATAATGATGCCAAAAATAAAATTCCCCAAAGCACTACACGGACTCCCTGCTTTAATGCTCCGCGCAAGAATCCAAATATACCGCCAATAATTAGTAAGATAACTGTAAAAATCAGAAGAATAACTGATATCATCAGATAGTCTCCTCCCTTCTTCTTTTGTTAATTTATTATTTTAATTATACATCGTTTTCTATCACAAGTCCAATATAAAATTGTGTCCCGTAACCAGAAAAAAACTTCCGGAAAAGCTTTTACTTCTCCGGAAGTCACCATGTATTATTTAGTTTGTTATTAACCTCTGTAATAGTTAATCAGACATCCCTTGGTGATGATTTCTCTTTCATCATCGGTTAAATCACCAAGCTTTAAGGTAAACTTCTGCATGCCCTTATTTACTACATATGCCTCAATTTCGGACTTCTTCTCTGCTACAGCAGTCTTGATGTCCTTTACTAAAATATAATCGTTTAATTCAAATGGCAGATCACCATCGAATAAGAACGGTAACATACCCCAGTTGATTAAGTTGGAACGGTATCTCTTGGTTGCATACTCTCTTGCAATGTTTGCTAAGCCGCCAAGAACCTTCTGACAGCTTGCCGCCTGCTCTCTCGCAGAACCGTCACCAGGCTTGGTTGCATAAACAAGGCTACCGATTTCTACCTCTAACGGATTTAAGCCAAATTCCTTTTCTACCTGAACCAAAGCGTCCTTTACTTCAGGCGCTGCAGCATAAATGTCTTCTGCATTCTTTGCTTCCCAACGTGCCTTTTCTGCCTTCTGAATCTGCTTTGCACGTCCAACATAGGCAGGGTCTTTTCTGGACAAGGTGTACTCAGCCAAACCTAAAGGATTGGAACGGTAAGAAGAGGTTTCACCGGAAGGAATCAGTTCATCGGTTGTGGTAACCGGATCATGGATAACGGATGCTACCTGAAGGAGCATGTTATCGCCCAGTGCTGCCATCTTTGGCCAGTCTACAATACCAGGACCAAACTTAATTTCTACGGATGGGTCAGCCTTGCCGACACCGTTATATACTCTGTTATCGTAAATTGTGGAATCAAAGAAGTATTTTGGCTTCTTAAATTCTACATCTACATGTTCTGCGGAAGTTAAGTAACCCTGATTTGCTGCAGTTGCTGCAATGGAACGTGCATCCATAAGTGCAACGGAAGCAATCTGGCCGTTTATAATCTTGGAACCTTCTCTGTTCGGGAAGTTTCTGGTGGAATGACGGATACTTAAGCCCTTGTTGGAAGGAACGTCACCGGCACCGAAGCATGGTCCGCAGAATGCAGTACGTACGGTAGCACCGGTCTGCATTAAGTCTGCAATGGTACCGTTCTTAACAAGTTCCATGAATACCGGCTGGGACGCTGGATATACGCTTAAGGAGAATTCATCGTTACCGATGAACTTTCCGCGTAAAATATCAGCTGCCGCACAGATATTTTCAAAGCCACCGCCGGCACAACCTGCGATAACACCCTGTTCTACATATAACTTGCCGTTTCTTACCTTGTCCTTTAAAGTATAGGAAACATTGTTATTATCTAAGCTTACTAATGCTTTCTTTTCTACTTCATCTAAGATATCGTAGAGATTTGCATTTAATTCGTCAATGGTATACACGTTGCTTGGATGGAACGGCATTGCAATCATAGGCTTGATGGCAGATAAATCTACTTCTACCAAACCATCGTAGTAAACAACTTCCGGAAGGGTTAATTCTGCAAAATCTTCTTTTCTGTTATGGATTTCATAGAATTCCTTAACCTTATCATCCGTTACCCAGATGGAGGACAGACAGGTGGTTTCTGTTGTCATTACATCTACGCCGATACGCTCGTCTACCGTGAGGTTGGCAACACCGTCACCAAAGAATTCCATTACCTTGTTATTTACATAACCGTTGGCAAACACTGCACCGATAATAGCAAGGGCAATATCCTGAGGACCCACACCACGGCGTGGCTTACCTGTTAAGTGAATACCTACAATCTTAGGCATCTTAATATCGTATGTTTTGCAAAGCAGCTGCTTAACCAGTTCCGGACCTCCTTCACCGATTGCCATGGTACCAAGGGCACCGTAACGGGTATGGCTGTCGGAACCGAGAATCATCTTACCGCCGCCTGCCAGCATTTCTCTTGCAAACTGATGGATAACTGCCTGATGAGGTGGTACATAAACACCACCGTACTTCTTAGCACAGGAAAGACCAAACATGTGGTCATCCTCATTAATAGTACCGCCTACAGCACAAAGACTGTTGTGGCAGTTGGTAAGTACATAAGGAACCGGGAACTTCTCAAGACCGCTGGCTCTTGCTGTCTGAATAATACCAACGAAAGTAATATCATGGGATGTTAACTTATCGAACTTAATCTGTAGCTGCTCCATATTGCCGGAAGTATTGTGTGCTGCAAGAATCTGATAGCCAAGGCTGTTCTTCTTGCATTCTTCTGCACTTGGAAGCTGCTCCATATATTTCTTATACTCTGTGCCGATAGCTTCTTCGGCAACAACCTGATTTCCGTTAAAGACGTATGCGCCTTTCTTAAATAACTGAATCATGGTTAATCCTCCATTTTTCTTCTACTGTTTGCTAATTTAACTCATTAACGTGTGAACTTATTGTACACGATTCTAATTAATAATGCAAGTCATATTTTCTTTTTCCAACAATAAAAAGAGAACAGACTGCATCATCTGTTCTCTATCTTACTTTATTTTGCCATTTTTAACAAGAAGCTTAACTGAATTTCATAATTCTGATAAATCAACGGTACTTTAATTACAGCCATTTCAGGTGAAGATAAAATTGCGCTGCCTACCAAAAGTGTTGGCGGGGTAATATCAATTAAAATATTATTATTAGAAAGTAAAGTTGCCGCATTACCCATCATCATATTACCAAGTTCACTTAATGCACTTTTTGCCATGTCATCAAGTACATCTACCGGCATACCCATCATCATACGGGAAGCAATATCCTTTGCGGTTTCTGTACCCATAACCATACAAACCTGACCGGTAATTTCTCCGGTAACACCAAGCATTATAAATAAAGGTTCACCACTAACATAGAAATCATCTTTTGTGATAGGACCGAATTGTACATCTACGTTACATACCTGCTGCAGAACCTGCTTTGCAGACATTAAAAACGGATTCAAATGTTCTGCTTTAATCGCTGCCATTTTTCTTCCTCCTTGTTGCTATACCCTAAAGTCATTTGTATATAAATATAATTTTATCAGAAATCCCAAAAACTTTCAATAGATTTTCAAAATTTATCAAATTTTAGTATTTTTATCGTTGGGTAAACATATACATACCAACACCGGCAGCAATCGTAATGTTCAAGGAATCCACTTCCTCCGACTGCGGAATAATGATGCTTGTACCCTTCTTAAGAAAAGAATCATCCAGTCCGGTTGCCTCATTACCAAATACCAAGGAAAACAATTCCGGTTTAGGGCAATTGTTTACCGTAAGCTGACGTTCTGCATTTAACATAAAGCAAAAAATTTCGTGCTTTTGGTATGCTGCTTCGTATTCTTCAAAGCTTGAAAAATATTGACAGTTAATACGGAACAATGCTCCCATGGATGCACGTATGGTTTTTGGATGAAACACATCCACTCCCGGACTGATAATAGCCAGATTTTTTATTCCAAAGCCGATAGCCGTACGGATAATGGTACCCATATTTCCCATATTACTCGGATTAACCAGTACAATATGGGATTTATCCGAATCAAGTACATCTTTATACTTTTTTAGAATACCAACAACAAAACAATTTTCTTTATCGCTCAGTTTATTAATTATTTTATCCTGACGATAGACGGGAATACCATAGGGTTTTGTCAGTTTTTCAATAGTTTCTGTATCAGTAAAAGTACTATGTACATACACTTCCAAAACTTCGGATGGTCGTGTTTTTAACAATTCAATTGTCGGAAATGCACCTAATGTATAGGAATATTCCGCATCTTTTTTATACGTCTTAATCTCCATGATGTCTGATTAACCTTCCTGTTGAAGTTTTCTTGCTTCTTCCTTTAAGTTATCCATGATAGCAGCTACTTCTTCTACACTTTCCAAATTAAGATTACATGCCTCCAGTGTTTCCTCAGAACGTGCAGTAACCTCTTCTGTAATGGAAGATACTTGTCCGATGCGCTCTTCTATCTGAATATTTTCAGCAGTAACTACATCTACGGCATTCTTTAAATTATTTGCTTCTATCATAATTCCCTTGGTACTGTTATAAATTTTCTCAAAATTTTCTGCCGTAGCACCTACATACTGATTTTGAACCTGGCTGCTTTCCAGTAACAAGCTCATGGCATTTGTTGTTTCTTCAATAGATTTCACAATATTTTTGATAAGTTCAGTAATATCACCTGCTGCATCATTGGTCTGGTCGGAAAGACTGGAGATTTCAGAGGCAACCACACCGAATCCACGACCTGCTTCTCCTGCTCTTGCCGCTTCTATAGACGCATTTAAAGCAAGAAGACCTGTCTGTTCTGCCACATTTGTAATTAATCCCATGATTTCCTGCATCCGATCCGCATATTCTTTTAAGCCGGTTACTTTTTCTGTAACAAGAACACCGGTAGCCTCGGAAGTTTTTACCTGCTGCATCAGCTCTTCCATGGTTTTTCTTCCTTGCTCCAAATTAGTTTGAGCCTGCAGGCTTTCATCAAGAATTGTATTTGTAGATGCTTCTACACCTTTAATATGATTTCCGATGCGCTCTGTACTGCTTGCCTGCTCTTCCATTGCTGCAGAAGCATCATTCGCACCGTTGGTTAAGTCATTCATAGCGTAACTGGTTTGTCCGATAGCTTCTTTTAAATGCTCGGTTTCCACTACAACATTTTCAATATTTGCGGAAATTGCAGCTGCAACCTCCAATGTGGTTGCTAACAATTCTTCTGACTGTTCTTTTTCTGTATTTGCCTTCTCTACATGGGCTGAATTAATAAGGGAAATCTTTTTTACTGCCATAACAATAAATACAAAGGTAAGTATCAGACAGGCAAAGATAATTTCTGTATTTGTAATTTCTTCAGCCGACAAACCGGAAGTTGCAGCCGTATATCCAACTTTTACAATATTAATAATTAAAGCAGCAATTCCAAGACTTATCAGGAACTTCATGTCAATATATACAACCAGCATTACAAATGATACAATAATATAACAGAAGGTCAGATTTGTTGAGGATGTAAACATGACATAACCATATAATAACAGAAAGCCAATACCTAAAACCTGGCGGATATTTTTAGAATCTTTTTTCTTAAAATAAAGCAGCTGTGCAATAATACAAGGAAGCACACAAAGTGCCGCAACAATAGCATAGGATAACGGTGTTCTTGTACCTTTTATAAGTTCAACAGCATAAGCCAAAGCAAGTACCGCATTCATAATATAAATACCGGTCATAGCTGTTTTGTTCGTACTCTGATCTGCATATTTTTTTACGGATAATTCAAAATTTGTCTTTTGCATATATTACCTCCATAATATACTATTTTCCTAACATATTATACTATTTTTTTCATGTCATAGTCAACCAAAATACTTTCATAATGTAAAATTTTTATGTAGTGTTACATCATTGCAAAACCGACCTGCCTTTGCTATAATAATCCTATCAAAAAATATGTTTGAGGATATCTGAATGAAAATAAAAATCTTAGTTGCTACACATAAAGAATATCATATGCCGGTGGATTCCATATATCTTCCGATTCATGTCGGAAAAGCTATTTCCTCTGTTTCCCTACCATGGATTGGTGATGACAGCGGGGATAATATTTCCTCGAAAAATAAAAACTATTGCGAACTGACTGCCCTCTACTGGGCATGGAAAAACCTTGATGCGGATGTTATCGGTCTGGCCCATTACCGCAGACATTTTGTGCTTCGTAAACCGGGACTGTTTTGTAAAAATAAATTTAACCATGTATTGAAGTCTACTGAAGTAGAACCATTATTACAAAACACTTCTGTTATTCTGCCGAAACCACGTAATTATTTTATTGAAACAAACTATTCTCAGTTTATTCATGCCCATCCGGAAGAAAGTATGAAGCTTACACAAAAAATACTTACTGAAAAGTATCCGGATTACCTGCCTGCATTTGAACAGGTTATGTCCCGTACAAAAGCCCACCGTTTCAATATGTTCCTAATGAAGCAGACAGAATTTCAGGAATATTGTCATTGGTTATTCGACATTTTGTTTGAATTAGAAAAGAATCTGGATATCTCTTCCTATAACGACTATAACCAACGTATTTTCGGTTTTATCAGCGAACGGTTATTAGATGTCTTTATTGAAGCCAACCACATTTCCTATCAGGAGCTTCCGGTTCTGTTTATGGAACAGGAACACTGGATAAAAAAAGGAATTGCCTTCTTAAAACGAAAATTTTTTCACTAAAAATAAACAAGCACCGGATGTACAGACCCGGTGCTTGTTATTCTTTACGATGCTAATCGTTCTAAATATTCTGCTTTTGGTAACGGTTTGGAAAAATAATATCCCTGAATTACATCACAACCACTATTTTTCAGGTAAAGGTATTGTTCTTCTGTTTCAACCCCTTCCGCTACAACAGGAAGATTTAACTGTTTTGCCAGATTCAAAACACATTGAATAATGCTACTACCTTTTTCATCCGCATAGTCATCAATAAAACTCTTATCCAGCTTCATGACATCGATTGGAACAGTGTGCAGCATCATAAGGGAGGAATATCCGGTTCCAAAATCGTCCATAAGAATACGGAAACCAAAATTTCTTAATTTTTCCAATGTAGCACGGAATAAATTAATGTCTTCAAATAAAGCACTTTCTGTAATTTCCAGTTCAACCAATCTTGGCGGAATATTAAGCTCTGTTATATACCTGCAATAATCATCCGCAAAGTTTTTATCATACAGCAGTTGTCTGGAAACGTTAACCGATACCGGAACCGGTTCCAGTCCTTCTTCAAACAGCTTCTTTTGCATATCACAAACTAACCGGAACATTTCTTTATCCAAATTACGTACAAAACCATTGTTTTCTGCCAATGGAATAAACATTCCCGGAGGAATAACTTTTCCTTCGGAAGTAATCCAACGGATTAACGCTTCTGCACCGCATATTTTTCCGGTTGCCGCATCAAATTTTGGCTGCAGGTACGGAACAAATTCATGCTTTTTTAAAGCACTTTCCATTTCATCTGCCATATGCTTATTTTGATACTTTTTATCACGGAAACCGGCATCATAATATGCTATGATAGAATCTTCATTTTGCTTGATGGTTTCATGGGCAGTTCTTGCTTTATTCATCATATCATAAATGCCTTCTTCCGGATCCTGTACTTCATATATTCCCATGGATGGCCGGAGCATATTGGCAAATTTAGCATTATCATGCAATGTCTGAACAAAATTTCTGATGCTCTTTTCGAATTCCTCCTGTTCTTCATAAAAAAACATAACGCAGAACTGATCAGAGCTGTTTCTTCCGATGATTCCTTTATCTCCGATACAGTTATTTATCATTGCATAAACACGACGGATAGTGTCTACACTCTCTTCATGACCGTATAAGGTAGAAACAAGATTAAAATTGTCGATATCCAGAAAAACAAATGCAGCTTTTCGTTTACCGAGCTTTTTTAACTGAGCTTTACAGTCTATTCGGAATTTTTCATAACTTCGTCCGCCGGTCAGATTATCTACATATAAGGCATCTTTTAATAATTTGTTTTTCTCCTTCATGGCATGACTTATACTGAGAATAACAAAAATTGCAACGCCGGAAATAGCAATACAATATACCATAACCCCGGTCATTACAGCCACTTTTGTACTTTCCGCCACATTTTTTGGCACAAGGCTGAATACATACCAGTCACTGATATTTAATTTTTTATAATAGGCGAATAAATCTTCCTTCTTTTCGCGGTCTACTTCCAAAAAGCCTTCTCCCTGGTCTTCCAAGGAAGATTTTAAAGACACGGCATCTTTTTTCTGATGCTGCTCAATGTAACTAAAAATATTTGAAACACTGCTTAATGCATTTTCATGATGAGAGTTAATAACAATATTACCTTTGCTGTCAATAATATAAGTATAACCTTCTCCGTCAAAAAATGAAGCAGCAAGAAGATTTTCAAAAGTTTCACTACGGTAAACCGCTGACATTACACCAAGAATAGTATCGGCTCCGTTTTGATATACCGGAAGAGAATAGATATTAACAGGCTCACCGTCAGTAACATCCGTAATTACCGTAGTAAGTAACCGTTCTCCCCGTAAGGCCTGTTCAAAGTTGTCCACACCGGTCAAATCCATTTGCGCGTCATCTGTTGCAAGGGTTGTTCCGTCCGGAAAAGAAAAAGCAATACGTTTCATATCATAGCGTTCTGCTGTGGAAATAAGACGTTGCATCGCAAGCACCGGATCATCTTCAAAGGAGGTGGCCATACGCACTGCAAGTCCTTCCAGCATAAGCATATCACTCATATACTGCCGTTCTATCATTTCTGCGCACAGACCGGCTGAATCTTTCATGGTATGTTCAATATGTTTTCCAAGCTGTTTGCCTATTAATCCGGAAAATACAAGTGTTGTGGGCAATACACATAACAACATAATGTATGAAAAAACTACAAATATATTTTTAATTTTTCTTTTCTTTTCCATAACAAGTCCCTCGCCCTACATTTTGCAAAAAACAAGCCCTTTATATTCGCTTATTATTTTACATTTTATCTAATTGTACATCAAAATGAACTTTTTATCAATACATTGTAACAATTTACATAAAAAATAATATATTATCACTATCAATATAATTGAGGTGAATTTTATGGACAATTTTTTTCCGAATCAAAATTGTAACTGTCCTCCGCAAAACGATATCACTGTTGGTGTGATTTTAAATATCAATCGTCAGAACCGGAGTTTTACTACCATCAGTAACGGAAATCCCTTTTCCATCATCCAGTTTAATGTTCCGACAAATGCTTTTATTTTTGACCGTTTTGGTCGCCCAATGGATTTTAACCGCTTGACTCAGGGCATGCGTGTCTGGATTCGACATGCTAATTTTATGACCTACAGCATTCCTCCGCAGACAACTGCTTATGAAATCCGGGTAAGATAATTTTAAAAGGAGTAACTCCCGTACTACAGGGAATTACTCCTTTCTTTTACTTGTTTTTCTTTTTGAAAATAAAGCTTCGGAATAAAATAAGATTCATAATAATAAAGAATCCGATTACAATCAGTAACGTAAATACCGGCTGTTTTGGTGCCAGCGTAGCAAGAAGCATTAACGGAAAGCCGAATACAATTGCCGGGAAGTTCTGATACACCATATTATCGGATGCCGGACTCTTAAAATCCCCGTCGATTTCCCTTAGCAAAATGATGCCCGTACTGGCTGTACCGGTTAACATGCCATACATGGTAAGAAACTGCTCCTCCAGATAATCCTTAAACAACGCTTTTGCGACAATACGGTTGTAAATGTAAGTAACCACCGCACCGTTCAACCCCATAATCAATAAAATTCCCCAGTACTTTTCCAAAATACTCAGACGGATTGCTGCAATTCCGGCTACAACCATAATATCAAAAAAGAAATTGCTGGCGCGGGTCATAAGGAAATTGTTGGTATATTCTTTTTTTTCAATATTTTTCTTCCGTAAGAAATTCAATACTGCTTTAAATAATGTGGCAGTTAAAACACCAAGTAAAAAGTTAAATCCGAAAATTACGGATTTCATGCCCGGAAGCAAAGACCCCAGTGCATTCATCAGCAAATAGGAAACCATATATGCCGAAACGATCAGCGCAATCTGGATCGTCATTTTATCAATACTCTCCTGCATCGGAATTTCATTTTCATTCTGAATTTCTTCTGCATGCAAAGCGCGTTCTTTAATATCGCTAAGCTTGATGACACCACGTTTTTTCTGGATATTTAAGTGAATTACACCACCGAGGCTGGCACTTAAAAAGCCAAGAGCTGCCACAGCAAGACCAAAACTCTTACCGCCGACAAAACCGTATTCCTGCTCATAAATATTTCCATAGTTCATAGCCTGACCGGTACCCTGTCCGTATCCAAAAGGAAGAATCATACCCGCCGCTTCAAAGAAATCATCCAGCACCAGAGCTGCAATCAAAGAAATTGCCAAACCAAAAATTCCCTGAAGCAGATAGCTGGATACCGTGGTAACACCGGTATTAAAAATTTCTATTGTTCTTTGCTTGGTCAGTTTACCTTCGGAGGATTTAAAAGTTGATGCAATAAATCCAAGAGCAAGGGTATGATACGTAATCATTTCCAAAGTCATCATACCGTTTCCGCCAAAAAATGCTGCGTCGAACAAGGTTTCTTTCGTAATTAAACGATAAATTCCGGATACAACCAGTAATAAGCAACCACCCAAAACAGAGGTTGGGATTAAAGAAGCCTGCAGCAAAGGAATCGACTTCTTTAACACATTACCTGCCAACAGGCTAATCAGTAATGCCGCAATAATATTCAATGTGCCCCAGACACTATAATCCCAAAAATTGTTCATCGGATTCTCCTTTGCTGATGTTTTTATAATGATAATACATATTCACATACTTCAAAGCATTAAAACGTTTGTCACTCTTTAACTGATAAATCTTTCGGTCATGATAAATATTCAACTTATTTCTGCCAAGAACCGAAACTGCAGAAATTTCATCGAACGGTAGATGCATACTGTTTTCTTTGCCTTCATCTATCACAATCCGGTTGCCATACAGCTTAATCTCCGCCTCGGCTTTTATCAGATCTTTCCGCTTATAAACAATAACCTCGGACACTCTTGCCTTATCTGTATACATCGGAGTTTCCAAGTACTTTTCCAAGTCCAGTGCACATACAAACTTCTTCTGTGCATCGTACCATTCGGTAATAAAACGGTACGGGAACTCAAAACCTACGCCGGAAAGTGTTTTATCTTCCCCGTAAGTAATCTTTCGATGACATTGCTTACATTCTATTTCATTGCCATTGCTTTCAAACTCAGATAATCCGCAATACGGACACACATACATAGCACGTTCCAGATATTCTGCCTTTTTAGCAGATTTAAACATGGCATCTGCCACGCCTTCGTTTACATATAAACCTTCTTCAATGGCTGCAAACAACTCTTCATAAGGCATTGTGGCATATTCTTCCGGCTCAATTACCCGGGCTACGTAAGAGCGCATTTTACCTTTACGGGTTTTGTCGCTCCAACGAGGCTGCACACCATAACCGCCCTCAATACGGTATAATGCAATCGGAAGCTTGATTTTTTTCGCCAGTGTAGCAATGGATGGCGCAATATACTCGGTTTTTCCGCTGTATGTACGGTTACCTTCCGGCGCAATTGCCAGGGAACCACCCTCCTTAGCAATGCGAATACAATTCATAACCGCAGCAACATCGGTAGCCTGCTTTTTAATCGGAATCGGCTCTACCAAAAAACGAATTAAGCTAGATACAAAACCGTTGGAAAACAAATCCTCCGAGGCCACATAGTAAATCGGTTGCCGAAAAGCAAGACCTACAAAAAATTGATCGAACGCAGTCTGGTGATTATATAAAATCAGATACGGTCGTTTCTGTTCTTCTTTAAATTTTTCAATTTTTATTCCATACATTATCATGGCAATCGGCTTAATAAATATTGCCAAACAACGTCTTACTACCGTATGACGGAATTTAATCCATTTTGTTTTTTTCTTCCGTTTCTTTTTCTTGTTTTCTTTTTCCATAAATAAACTCCAATATAAAAAATGTCATTTTCAGTATAATACTAAAAATGACATTTTTCAAACTTATTTTACATTTTATTGAGAATAAATTAAGATTAATTTGAGATTAATTTGAGTTTTTTTCTTACGACGTATAATGCCAAATGGAAGTATCTCCCGACGGATTCCGCTTTGAAATATTGTTAAGTATGCGGTACAGCGTCATACGGGAGCATCCAAGTTCTTTTGCAACATCCGTTTTAGACATTGTCTTAAGCATTTTCCTTAGTTCATCCACAGTACATTTCCCGTATTTATCATATTTTTCTTCAAAGTCGGCTTTTCTTCCGGCATGTCGGGTCATTACAGACCGGTATTTCTCTTCATTTAGTTTCATTACCACAAAGTCATAGCCGATGCCTTTTTCCGTATTATTCTTTCTTGTAATTTCCAGGGAAATTCCAATTTTTTCAAGTTTATCTGCAAAGAATGCCAATTCATCCAGAGAAGTTTCACTTAATTCACCGGCGGTAAAGGAAACTACCCCCTTCAGCTTATTATTTTCAATCATTTGCAAACGCTTTTTTAAATTTATTTTATCGTTCATCCGTCAATTTCCCTCCGGCTTTATATTCCTATTTAACTATAACACTGCTTTGCTTTTTCAGCAATATTCAATCTTTGCCGAAATATACCGACTCTTTTTCATGGTCTATAACTATTCGGAATCCGCTCGCAAAGCTCGCTACTTCCTCATAGACGGCTGGCGCGGTATAGAAAATTTTCGGAGGCTATAGACACTCACTTGGTGTGTGCAGCTCTCTTTTATACTAACGTGCAAAGAAACTCCTGCCGGAGACAATTAAGGGTTGCCTCGTACTTCTCCGGTTTCTTTTTGAGAAGGTAGTCTGCGGTAGCCTTTTAGCAGTTGTTTGAGGAGGCAGAACTAATAGATGGTAAGAAATAGTGCGTAGCACTTTTACGAAAAGGCGGTAGTCGCTCTCGGAAAACTCGTTTTCCAGAGACGACCATCGCCTTTTCTAAAACCGCGTCCTGCGGACGCTTTCTTACCATCTATTTAGTTCTTGTCCGCCTCCGAGTTCTGTAAAAGGCTTGACCGCAGGCGTAAGCTTTGAATAAAAGAAACCGGCAAGAAGTCCGAAGGCGACAGCTTACGTCTACCGGCGGGAGTTTCTTTGCACAATATAAAAGGAGCTGCACACCCGAAAGTATACAGCTCCGAAAATTTTCATATACCGCTTGTAGCTTAACTACATGCCCATCTGCTTTGCAACTTCTTCTGCAAAATTTTCTTCCTTCTTTTCGATACCTTCACCGGTTTCGAAACGAACGAATCTCTTAACAGCAAGTGCACAGCCTTCAGCCTTAGCTACGGACTCAATGTACTTACCAACTGTCATTTCGCCATCCTTAACGTATACCTGGTCAACTAAGCAGATTTCCTTGAGCTGCTTGTTGATACGGCCATTAATCATGCCATCGATAACCTTTTCAGGCTTCTGGGATTCCTTAGGATCGTTCATGATCTGAGCCTTAAGGATTTCCTTTTCATGCTCGATGTAGTCTGCGGAAACTTCAGACTTATCAACATACTTAGGATTCATAGCTGCAATCTGCATTGCTACGTCCTTAGCACAAGTCTTAGTAGCTTCTGTGCAAGCACCTTCGAACTCAACTAAGATAGCAATTCTGCCGTTTGCATGGATGTAGGATTCAACGAAACCGTTTGCTGCAACGAACTTTTCGAATCTTCTGATGTTCATATTTTCACCGATAACAGCGATCTGAGCAGCGAGCTCTTCCTTAACAGTCTTGGATGGATCTAACTCCCAAGCTTCTGCTAAGAATGCATCGATGTCTGTTGCGTTAGTCTTAGCTGCCTGAGCTGCAACTTCAGCAACGTAGCCACGGAACTTGTCGTTCTTTGCAACGAAGTCTGTTTCGGAGTTAACTTCTACGATGGAAGCAACCTGGTTGTCTGCGGAAACGTTAGTTGCACAGATACCTTCTGCTGCAATTCTGTCAGCCTTCTTAGCTGCCTTTGCAAGACCCTTTTCTCTTAATAATTCTACTGCCTTATCCATATCGCCGTCTGCTTCTGCAAGAGCCTTCTTACAGTCCATAACACCAGCGCCTGTCATCTGTCTTAACTTCATAGCGTCCTTTGCGGATACTTCTGCCATTTTAATGTCCTCCTTATGTTTTCTTTTTTTAATCTCAATAATCCTCTGCCACATGGGCAGAGGATTTTAGTTACAAGTAAAACTTAAAGATTACTCAGCATCAGCCTCTGTAGCTTCTACAGGAGCATCAACAAGTTCTTCACCCTGGTTAGCTTCGATAACAGCATCTGCCATCTTAGCAACGATTAACTTAACGGCACGGATAGCGTCGTCATTACCTGGGATTACGAAATCTAATTCTTCTGGGTCACAGTTAGTATCTGCAATACCGATGAGTGGAATACCAAGTGCATGTGCTTCCTGTACACAGATTCTTTCCTTCTTAGGGTCAACAACGAAGATTGCATCCGGAATCTTCTTCATGTTCTTGATACCGCCAAGGTTCTTTTCTAACTTATCCCATTCC
>JAGAQI010000001.1 GCA_017622795.1 Lachnospiraceae bacterium | reverse complement strand
TGAAATCATGGCAATGTATTATAAAACAAAAGCTATCGCCTAGCGGTAAGCGTCTTAAAAGAAAGAAGGAATGTTTATGGAAGAAATTTATGTAGTATACTGGTCTCAGACCGGAAATACAAAGGAAATGGCAGAAGCAGTTGGTGAAGGAATCAGGGCAGCGGGAAAAACTGCAAACGTGGTGGAAGTAGGCAGTGTTTCTGCAGATGAGTTAAGGGACAAGGAAGTATTTGCCCTCGGATGTCCTGCTATGGGCGCAGAGGTTCTGGAAGAGGAAGAAATGGAGCCTTTTGTGGCAGAGGTGGAGAAATTTGCAGCCGGAAAGAAAATTGCCTTGTTTGGTTCCTATGGTTGGGGGGACGGCGAATGGATGCGCGATTGGGAAACCCGTATGCAGAATGCAGGGGCAGAGCTTGTGGGCGGTGCCGGCGTAATGTGTAATGAGGCTCCGGATGCTGATGCTGTGGAAGCCTGCAAGGCTTTGGGAGCGCAGATGGCACAGTAGAATAAATTTAACACGGTAAAATGATAAATTTCCTTGACAAAAACAGCCGGATTGCATAGAATAAAGTAAATGCAAAAAGCATTGAGCGGAAAGAGTAGCAATATCCAAAGTGCCAGAGAGGGAGCGTCACCGGCTGAAAGCGTTCCTGACGGAAGAATTGTGAAGTGCGTCCGGGAGCTGATGAGTGGAAACTTAAGGCGAAGTTTTTAGGTAAGTATCCTCATCCGGAAAACAGCCGTTATCTGTGTTAAGGTGGAATTGCGTATGGCAATTCAATTAGAGTGGAACCGCGGATAAGACCGTCTCTTATATAGGGATGGTCTTTTTTGGTTTTGCGCGAATCAGCAAAGCTCTCGAAGTGCTTATGAGCGCTAGGAATTAGTGTAGGAGGATAACATGGGGTTAATTTCGTATGTGAAGGAAGAAATGCAGGTCATCATGGAACGTGATGCTGCCATAAAAACACCAATGGAAGTTTTTCTGTACCCGAGTTTCAAGGCAATTATGCGGCACCGGGTGGCACACTGGCTGTATGAGCATAAATGCTTCTTTCTTGCCAGATGGTATTCCCAGCGGACGGTACGTAAGACCGGAATTGAAATTCATCCGGGTGCAACGATTGGTAAGGGGTTATTTATAGACCATGGTAACGGCGTGATTATCGGTGAAACCACTATTATCGGGGATAATGTAACACTATATCAGGGGGTAACCCTTGGAGGTACCGGTAAGGAGCAGGGCAAGCGTCATCCTACCATTGGCAACAATGTTATGATTAGTGCCGGTGCCAAGGTGCTTGGTTCCTTTACGGTGGGAGAAAATTCAAAAATCGGAGCGGGTTCCGTGGTGCTTTCCGAAGTACCTCCGAACTGTACGGTTGTCGGTGTACCAGGTCGTGTAGTGAAACGCGATAATCTGCGTATTCCGAGAGAGGATATGGATCAGGTACATCTTCCTGACCCGGTTAAGAACGATATTGATTCCCTGAAGAAGGAAAATGAGCGTCTGTCTAAGATGATTGATGTACTTTTGAAGAATTGCCCGGAGGACTAAGCTTGTCTGATGGGAAAATAAAGCTGCAATAAAAAATACAAAATAAGTTAGAAAGAGGAAGTTAACATGGAAAACAAAGTTTATTTATTTAACACACTGACCAGAAAAGTAGAAAATTTAATCCCAAATGTGGACGGTAAAATCAATATGTATACCTGCGGTCCTACCGTGTATCATTTTGCCCACATCGGAAACTTACGATGCTACATCATGGAGGATATTTTAGAGAAAACCTTGCGTTATGTGGGTTATGATGTAAAGCGCGTTATGAACATCACCGACGTAGGTCATTTGTCCAGTGATGCAGACACCGGTGAAGACAAAATGTTAAAGGGTGCAAAGCGTGAAAACAAGACGGTTATGGAAATTGCTAAGTTCTATACCGATGCATTCTTTTCTGATTGCGAGAAGTTAAATATTAAGCGCCCGGATGTGGTAGAACCGGCCACTAATTGCATTGACAACTTTATTGAAATGGTAGAGAAGCTTTTAGTAAAGGGCTACGCATATGTGGCAGGAGGTAATGTATATTTTGATACTTCCAAGCTTCAGGAATACTATGTATTTTCCAGCCAGGCGGAACAGGAATTGATGACCGCGGTACGTGACGATGTAAGTGAAGATGAAAACAAGAAAAATAAGAGCGACTTTGTGCTTTGGTTTACCAAGTCCAAGTTTGATAACCAGGAATTGAAGTGGGAAAGCCCATGGGGCGTTGGATACCCGGGCTGGCACATTGAGTGCTCCTGCATCAGCATGAAGCATTTGGGCGAGTATATGGATATCCACTGCGGCGGTATCGACAATATTTTCCCTCACCACACCAACGAAATTGCCCAGAGTGAAGCATATCTTGGCCACAAGTGGTGTAATTACTGGTTCCACGTACATCATTTGACAGAAAAGGGCAACCAGAAGATGAGTAAGTCCAACGGTGAATTCTTAACAGTTTCCTTACTGGAGCAGAAGGGCTATAAGCCGATTGTATACCGTTTCTTCTGTCTGCAGTCCCATTACCGTAAACCACTGGAATTTTCCTATGAGGTGCTTGACAATGTGGGCGTAGCTTATGAAAAGCTCCACAAAAAGGTGCTGGAATTAAAGGATGACGGTGCAGTGGATGAAGCAAAGTTCGCTGAGTTCCGTGCAAAATTCGAAGAAGTACTTACCAACGATATGAACACTTCCATGGCAATTACCATCATTTATGATGTATTGCGTGATGAAATGAATGATGCTACCAAAAAGGCATTGATTGCAAGCTTTGACGAGGTGCTTTCCCTTGACCTTACCGTGGCAGAAGAAGCGACAGCTGTAGATGCTGAGCTGGAAGCTTTTGTCCTTGCAAAGATTGAAGAACGTAAGGCAGCAAAGAAGGAAAAGGATTTTGCAAAAGCAGATGCCATCCGTGCGGAGCTTTTGGAAAAGGGTGTACAGATTAAGGATACCAGGGAAGGAACCGTCTGGGAACTTGTGTAAAGGACGGAGTTAACATGGAAAAAGCAATAAAAAGCACATTTCACACACCGGATATCAACGCAGACCAGTATTCCCCGCTGACTTTGGCATATATGGGAGACTGTGCCTACGAAATAGTCATCCGTACACTGCTGGTCCACAAGGGAAATACCCATGTGGACCGGTTAAACAAGCGTGCCAGCAATCTTGCAAAGGCAGCAACCCAGTCGCAAATTGTCGGTGTGATTCAGGACAGCCTGACAGAGGAAGAACTCACCATTTATAAACGGGGAAGAAACGCAAAATCCTACACCAGTGCGAAAAATGCCAGTATCAACGATTACCGTCGGGCTACCGGCTTTGAAGCTTTGATTGGGTGGCTTTACTTAAAGGGCGAGTTTGAACGTATGACGGAACTGATCCGGCTGGGATTTGAAGGTATTGGCACTGATATTGTATCAGAAACAGGACAGACGGCGGAGCAACAGGATGCCGGCGAGAAAACGGAAACGATAGAAGAGTAGAAAGAGAATATGGAGGAAGTATGGAGTCCACAGAGAAAAGAGAAATAAAAGTAGAAGAAACCAAAATCGAGGGAAGAAATGCGGTTATTGAGGCATTCCGTTCCGGCAAGCCGATTGACAAGCTGTTTTTATTAGACGGCTGTCAGGACGGTCCGATAAAAACTATTTTAAGGGAAGCAAAAAAGGGCGATACCATCATTAATTTTGTATCCAAGGAGCGTTTGGACCAGATTTCCGACACCGGAAAGCATCAGGGGGCCATTGCCTATGCAGCAGCTTATGAGTATTCCGAAGTGGAGGATATGTTAGCGTTGGCAAGAGAGCGCGGCGAGGCACCGTTTCTTATCATTCTGGACGGTATCGAAGACCCGCATAATTTAGGTGCTATTATCCGTACCGCAAATCAGGCCGGTGCCCACGGTGTAATTATTCCGAAGCGTCGTGCGGTAGGATTAACCGCTACCGTGGCAAGAACCTCTGCCGGTGCATTAAATTATACTCCGGTTGCCAAGGTAACCAACATTGTGCAGACCATGGAAGAGTTAAAGAAGGAAGGTCTGTGGTTTGTCTGCGCCGATATGGATGGTGAAGTGATGTACCGCCAGAATCTGACAGGTCCGATTGGTCTTGTTATCGGAAATGAGGGTGAAGGCGTCAGCCGTCTGGTAAAGGAAACATGTGATTTTACCGCCAGCATCCCGATGAAGGGTCAGATTGATTCCTTAAATGCTTCTGTAGCAATGGGAATTCTTGCTTATGAAATTGTGAGACAGCGGATGAAATAATACGGAAAGGAGTGCGTGCGGATGAAGAATTACGAGGCGGAAACGGATGAAAGCCTTGTGGAACTCATTAACGGGGGAGATTCCGAAGCAATGGACTACTTAATGAATAAGTATAAAAACCTTGTCCGCGGCAGGGCACGTACTCTTTTTCTTGTGGGGGCAGATAAGGAGGATTTGATTCAGGAGGGAATGATTGGCTTGTATAAGGCCATCCGGAATTATGATACTTTGAAAAATGTGTCCTTCCGGAATTTTGCGGAGCTTTGTATCAGCCGTCAGATGTATTCTGCCATCAAAGGCTCCAATACACAGAAGAATCAGCCTCTGAATAATTATATTTCCATAGACAGCATGGAGGTTTCCGAAGACCGGGAAAATCCGATGGAACAGCTGTTGGGAATTAATTTTGAAAAAAATAAAAATCCGGAGCAATTAGTGCTTGACAAAGAAGCAGCCAGTGTGTTAGAATATACACTCGTAGGGCATTTGAGTGAGATGGAAAAACAGGTTCTTCATTTTTACATGAAAGACATGAATTATAACCAAATCGCAGCTGCACTCGGGAAAGAACCGAAGGCAGTAGACAATGCACTTCAACGAATTAAAAAGAAGCTTACTCAGGTCCTTTCGGAACTGAAATAAGCAAAATGCTTCCGTGGCACAGTTGGTAGCGCGCATCCTTGGTAAGGATGAGGTCGGCGGTTCAAGTCCGCTCGGAAGCTTGAGTTGGAAAGACGCATAAACAAAGAGTTTGTGCGCCTTTTTCTTTTTTGAAAAAAGCTCAAAAAAATTTTTTTCTAAGTTTTTTTCTAAGTTTTCTAAGTACGGCAAAAATTAACTGGCAAAAATCTGTGATTGATAGTTGCTCAAAACAGCAGATTGTGCAGAATCTTTTACGTGTACGTATCTGGAAACCAATACTCGTTCACTG
>JAGAQI010000026.1 GCA_017622795.1 Lachnospiraceae bacterium | reverse complement strand
TTACATAATGAATGAAAGAGAAACGGCAGTCAGCAAATTTTTTACCGCAGTACAGTTAGACCAAAGCCTGTGCAAGGGGTGTATCAACTGCATTAAGCGGTGTCCTACCCAGGCTATCCGGGTGCGGAACGGCAAGGCGGTAATTACCAAAGAATTTTGCATTGACTGTGGCGAATGTATCCGCATTTGTCCGCATCATGCAAAGCTTCCGGTGTATGACAAGCTTTCCGTAATCAAAAATTACGAGTATACGGTGGCACTGCCGGCACCGTCTTTATATGGACAATTTAATAATCTGGACGATGTAAATATTGTGCTGACGGCATTAAAGAAAATCGGTTTTGATGATGTGTATGAAGTAAGCGGCGCAGCAGAAATTGCTTCGGAACTTACCAGAGAATATGTAAAGAACCATCCGGAAATGCATCCGATTATCAGTACGGCATGTCCGTCCGTAGTGCGGTTAATCCGCGTACGTTTTCCAAACCTGTTGGAGCATCTGCTGCCAATCAATCCGCCGATCGAACTGGCGGCATCTGCTGCCAGAAAGCGTGCCATGGACAAAACCGGACTTCCTGCAGATAAAATCGGTATTGTGTTCCTGTCTCCCTGTCCGTCCAAGGTATCGGCGGTAAAATCCCCGCTTGGTATGGAAAAGAGCGACGTGGATGCAGTATGTGCAATTAAAGATGTATATGTGGAGCTTCTGCCAAAAATGAAAGAAGTAGAAGAACCGGAAGAACTGGCCATCTCCGGCAAGGTGGGCATCAGCTGGGGTGCTACCGGCGGAGAGGCAGGCGGGCTTCTTTCTGATAACTATCTGGCGGCAGACGGTATTGAAAATGTTATCCGTGTGCTGGAAGATTTGGAAGACCAGAAGTTTGCATCCAATTTGGAATTTATCGAGCTGAATGCCTGCAGCGGAGGCTGCGTGGGTGGCGTTCTGACGGTAGAAAATCCTTATGTGGCAAAGGTGAAAATGAAGCATCTTCGAAAATACATGCCGGTGGCATGCAATCATATGGCAAGCGAAGGCAAGCCGGACAATGCTTACTGGACTCAGAATGTGGAATACGAACCGGTATTCCGTCTTGGAAGTAACCGCCGGGAAAGTATTGCAAAGATGTTAAAGGTGGAAGAACTTTGCGAAAAGTTCCCGGGATTAGATTGTGGTTCCTGCGGTGCGCCAACCTGTAAGGCACTGGCGGAGGATATTGTCCGCGGCGAAGCAAAGGAACACGACTGTATCCATATCTTAAAGGAATTTATCCACAGACTTTCCGGCGAAATGTCCCGTCTGGATGAATAGGAGGAAATTTATGACTGTAAAAGAACTGATAGAGAAAACAGGATTTTCGGTAATTCATGTGGCAGAGAGTGCAGAAGAAACCGAAATAACCAAGGCATATTGCTGCGATTTGCTCAGTGTTGCCATGTCCAGAGTGCCGGAGGGTGCAGCCTGGATAACGGTGATGAGTAATTTAAATACGTTAGCGGTAGCTTCTTTAACGGAGGCGGCCTGTGTCATAATTGCTGAGGGAGCAGCCATTGACGAACCGGTAAGGGAAAAGGCAAAGCAGCAGGATATTACCCTGCTTTCCACAGAACTTCCGGTATTTGACGCTGCGTTAAAGGTTTACAATGAGCTGTAAAGAGAATGGTGGCCAGAGCGGTTGGCGTCCTGTTACCTACGATTTGCATCAGCATTCCTGTTTATCCCCGTGCGGGGATGAGGAAATGACTCCTGCCAACATTGTGGGCATGGCGGTGGTAAAGGAGCTGGACGTGATTGCCCTGACCGACCATAACACTTGCAAAAACTGCCCTGCATTTCTAAAAGTGGCGGAGGCTTACGGTGTGGTTGCTTTGCCCGGCATGGAGCTTACTACCACGGAAGAAGTGCATGTGGTGTGCCTCTTTGAAAAGTTAGAGGATGCCATGGCTTTTGATGCCTATGTTTACGAGCATCTGATGGATATTAAAAACGAAGAAAGCATCTTTGGTGCCCAATTGATTGTCAACGAGGACGACGAAGTAATCGGTAAGGTGGACAAGCTTTTGATTAACGCCACCGATATTGATTTTGATGCGGTGGCAGGTTTGATGGAGCAGTTTCATGGTGTCATGATTCCTGCCCATTTAGACAAATCTACAACCTCGTTGCTTTCCAACCTGGGCTTTATTCCGCCGGATTCCACCTTTGGAATTGCGGAAATCAAAGACTTAAAAAATTTGCACCGCCTGCAGGAACAGCATCCGTATTTAAAGGATTGCATGATACTTTCCGATTCGGATGCCCACTACCTTCCGGACATCCATGAACCGACCTATACCATGCTGGTGCCGGAGTTATCGGTAAGCGGTGTGTTTGCTGCGTTAAAAGCGGCTTCAAAGAAAAAATAAAATTGCAAAATCTCTGCCGTATCAGCAGGCGGAGATTTTGTTTTATAGGTAAGGAGAATTGTTATGTTGAGAGTAACGGTTTGGAACGAGAATAAACACGAGCAGGAATACGAAGGAATCCGTAAGGTATATCCGAAAGGAATTCACGGGTGTATAGCTGAATTCCTCGGAAAAGAAGAGGGCTTTACCGTGCATACTGCTACCTTTTTTGAGCCGGAACACGGACTGACGGAAGAAGTGTTACAGAACACAGATGTGCTTATCCTTTGGAGCCATGCCCTGCAGGAGGAATTTTCCGACGAGGTGGCAGAACGGGTGCGCCGTCATGTGCTCTCCGGTATGGGACTGGTGGCATTACATTCTGCTCATTATAGTAAGATTATGAAAAAGCTGCTTGGTACCACGATGAGTTTAAAATGGCGTCATGGCGACAGGGAAAAGCTTTGGTGTATTCTGCCGACCCATCCGATTGCGGCAGGAGTGCCGGAAATGATTGAGCTTCCGGAGGAGGAAATGTACGGTGAGTTTTTTGATATTCCGAAACCGGATGACGTAATCTTTACCGGCTGGTTTTCCGGTGGGGAAGTATTCCGCAGCGGATGTACCTTTACCAGAGGTTTAGGCAAAATCTTTTATTTCCAGCCGGGACACGAGGAATACCCGATTTATTACCATCCGGATATTCAAAAGATTATTACAAACGGGGTGCGGTTTTGTACACCGGTATTGGAAAGAAAGCTTCCGGATTGCGTAGAATGTTAGGAGTGTTGTTATGAAATTATCGGTATTTTTTGACCATGTGCTTCAGGCTAGGGAGCAGACGGGAAAGTCGGTGGAGGAACTGCTTGCAATCGTCCGAGCTGCCGGAATTGAGGCGGTGGAAATTAATTTGAGTTATTTATGTGAGCATCCTGAGGTATGGGACGCTCTGAAGGAAGCAGGTTTAGGTATCAGCTGCATTTATGAGTTCTACGACATGGGCAGATGCGATGAGTCCGAAAAAGTGCGCAGACATGTAGAAACAGCGGTCAAAGCCGGTGCAAAACGGATTTTGGTTGTGCCGGGATTTCTGTCCGGTGAAGACTCTTTGCAAATGCAGAAAGTAATGCCGGTACAGGAAAATATTGTTGGATTTTTTGAAAACAATAGTGAAATTAAACGTATGGCAGAAGGTCTTGTTTTTGCGGCAAAATGCGGTGCGGAAAAGGATGTAACCGTTACTGTGGAAGACTTCGACGGGTTGGATTCTCCTCTAGCCGGTATGTATGGAATCCATTGGTTTTTACAACAGGTGCCGGAGCTTATGTATACTCTGGATACCGGAAACTTCCTGTTTTACGGGGAAAAAGTATTAGATGCTTTTGAGTTGTTAAAAGAAAGAATTGCCCATGTGCATTGTAAGGACAGGCAGCCGGAAACCAATGCTTCGGTGCAGACCGGAACAGGGTATATACCTTTTGAAGAAATAATTAATAAACTGAAAGCACAGCAGTATGACGGTTTCTTTGCCATTGAGCATTTTGATGTGGATGGACAGGAAGAGTGCATACAGGGCAGTGCCGGATTTCTGAAGAGATATGTATAAAATATTCTGACGGAAATTTCGGATGAACAGTTGATTACGTTTCAACAAATCGTTGTTTTACGAAATGAGTTTATAGATTTATAATGTCATCGAAAGCATGATTGGCACGGCAACGCACATGTTTGCCGTGCCATTTTGAAAGGAGAACGTAGATGGAAAACTTCGGAATACGTTTGGCAGAATGCCGCCGCAATAAAAATTTCACCCAGGAAGAGCTGGCTAATCGGCTTGGAGTAACTCCCCAAGCGCTGAGTAAATGGGAAAAAGGACTGAGCAGTCCGGATATTTCTATGGTCTGCAGTCTATGTGGTGTTTTAGCTGTCAGCGCAGATTTTTTGTTAGGAACAGGAAACGGAAAATTTGCGGAAGATGAAGACATCAACGGATGGCAGAAATCATGGAACTCTCTTAGAAATTGTCTGGAGCAATTGAAGATTATTTTCGGAATGGAAATAATGCCGGCTTTTGTGGAGGCTCTGGAGGGGGACCGGTATATTGAAAAGGTGTCACAGTTACGCCAAAGACTTGCAACAGAAGGAACAGTGTTGCCGATTGTACGTATGATGGACCAAGAGTACATCAAGCCAAAAGAGTTTTATATTTTGGCATTTGAAAATGTGCTGTACCGGGAAGAAGTGGAACAGGTGGATGAAACCACCTTTGATTATATTCTGGACAAGCTGGAAGAAACCGTTAGGACCAAGTATGCAGAAATTCTGGATGCAGATACGGTGAAGTGTTTGACGGATAATTTGAAGTTGCAATATCCGGCACTGATTACCGGGATTGTTCCGGAGAAAATATCTTATGGACAGTTGCTTGATATATGTAAGGTGTTTCTGAACCGTGGAAACAGTCTGATGTATTTGCCCAAAATTATTGAAGAAGCAGAGCGGGCCTTGAGAGAAAAACCGGACAGCAGTACAACAGAGCTCGCTGAAGCGGTTTGTAGGGCGATAGAACGTCCGGATAACTTCTGGATAATGCTTGCAAATATAAAATGTTCATAAAAAAATAAAAAAAATGATGAAATTTGCATGAAAATGTGGTATACTTCTCTACGCTAATTTTTGAATGAAGTAAAGGAATAAAAGAATTATGTGGAGAATGCCATACGTTATTATCAGAAATATACTTGTATTGCCGGGAATTATCAAGAAAATGCAGTACTTGGTAAAGCCGGAGATTTACAATGAAGAAAAATGTTATAAATATGCCCATTATATTGTTGATTTAATGCATCGGACAGGTCACATTAAAACCAAGGGATACGGAATGGAAAACTTGCCGAAAGAGGGCGGCTACATGATGTATCCGAACCATCAGGGAAAGTATGATGCTTACGGTATTGTAGGTGTGCATGAAAAACCTTGTTCCGTGGTTATGGATGAAGCAAAATCTCGCGGACCGTTTATCACTGAAGTAATCGATTTGCTCCATGGCAAGCGGATGAGTCTGAAAGATACCCGCCAGGCAATGACTGTTATTCTTGAAATGAGCAGGGAAGTGGCGGAGGGCCGCCGGTATATTTTGTTTCCGGAGGGCGGTTACGTGGAAGGACGTAAAAACGGTCAGGGGGAATACAAGCCGGGATGCTTTAAGGTGTCTTTAAAAACAAAAACACCGATTGTGCCGGTAGTACTTTGGGACTCCTACAAGGTATACAACAGCTGGGAATTTCGTCCGGTAAAAACGGAAGTGCATTTTCTTAAGCCAATTCCGTATGAGGAGTTTAAGGACATGAACACCCAGGAAATTGCGGCAATGGTGCACAAAAGGATTCAGGACAAGCTGGATGCGTTGGCGGAGAAGTATGCGTAAATTGACAATGTAAACGATATGAGATATGATAATGGTGGTGTTGTAAAGCGGAAAATGCTTCATAACACCACCATTTTTTGAAGACATATAAAAGGAGGAGCTTGCAATGAGAAAAGAAAATACAGTAACCATGACAACAAAGGAGGTTCGTCGTAACCTCCGCTAATAATGAGTGAGAGGTAAGATTATGTATTTAAAAAACGGAAATTTAGTAATCAGAAGCGCAGAAATAAAAGATGCGGTACAGCTAAATGCTTGGTGGAATGACGGAGTAGTGATGGCTCATGCCGGTTTTCCGAATGGTTTGGGAGAAGCTTTAGAGGATACCATTGCAGGGATTAGGGAAAATGAAGAATACTTAGACCAGCGCTGTATTATTGAGATTGACGATGTGCTTGCCGGAGAAATGAATTTTAATCTTTTAGAGGGAAAAACCGCAGAAATCGGAATTAAGATTTGTGAAACTGCGTATCAGAATCAGGGCTACGGAAGTAAGCTGATTTGGATGCTGATTGCTTATCTGTTTGAGGATGAAACGATAAATTCAAAATTTCCGGTTCATCGGATTATTCTGGACACAAATTTGAAAAATAAAAGAGCGCAGCATGTGTATGAAAAGCTTGGTTTTACACGGGTTCGAGTGAATTACGGATCCTGGGAGGATCAGCTTGGTGTGCTGCAGGACAGTGTGGATTATGAGATGACAAGAGAACAGTTTGAACAATTGAAAACGAAATAAAGTATGTTGCCCGGCTTGTGTAAGTGAGCCGGGCAATTCATATTTTAAACTATTATATCTCCATTTCACCGGAAACATTGCCGGTTTCATAGTTGTACCAGAAATAGCCTTCGTGGAACTGATTCTGGCTATCGGTATAGGTAAAATAAATCAGCATATTCGGTTCGTCCTTGAGACTCCATTGAACGAACTGAAATTCAATTTCGCGCTGACCGGTTGCTTCGTTGTAAATGACTTCCCGGAAAAAGTCGTCATTATAAAGGGCGGTGTCTATATGTGCATCCAGATTGGCTCCGATGTTGCGGGTGTAATCGGTAAGGGAGAGCCACAATCCTTCGTCGGTATACATGGAAACCACCTGATAATTTCCGTTGACTGACCACCACAGTCCTTGAAACCGAGCGTACTGATAGGTGGTGGAACCGTTAAAATAGCCTTTATCTATCAGGGTAAAGCCGCCGGATACCGGAAACCGTCCATAGCGGGCAAAATCACAATTGTAGACAGTGGTGGTGGTTGCACCATTTGGCGAGGTTTGGCGTTCAACAATATGAAAAACTCCTCTGTACCATAGATATCCAAGGCAAAGAAAGGTGCTGAGAAGGATAGCCAATAAGGTGAATATAAGGGTTTTCCTGTTATTCTTTTTTTTGTGAGAACGGAGAACTGTTTGGAAGTCTTCATGACCGGATGGCTTTGTAGTTGTGTCGTCGGATTGCATACGATGCAGCATAGTACGGCATTCTTCACAAGTTGCGATATGTTTTTCTATCAGTTGTCTGCTTTCTTCTGAAACGAGATTTTCTGTGTACAGTGGTAGTAAATCCCAGATAATATTACAGCTTGTCATGAGAAGTTCCCTCCATTTCTTCTAAAATTTTATTTTTTGCCCGGAAATAGGTGACCCGGGCCCAGGTTTCACTTTTGCCAAGGGAGTCACCAATTTCCGCAAAACTTAAGTTTTCCAAGCGCATGAAAAAGACCTGCCTTGCATCTTCTTTTAAGGTGGTAGCCAGTTCCAAAATACGACGTGAGCTTTCCTTGTTGATAATGTACTGTTCCAGGTCAAAAAGGGAGAAGATTTGTGTCGTCGACTCCTGCTGTTCTAAGGATACCAACCGTTTGCTGCGACGAAATTCATCGTAGAGAAGATTTCTGGCAATGGTACAGAGCCAGGTGGAAGGGCGACAAGTGCCATCGTAGCTTTTGTGGTGCCGGATGGCCTTTAGAAAGGTTTCGGAAGCAATATCTTCTGCCAGATGTTCATCACCACAGATAGAAAGGATGTAGCCACGAACGATGTGATAATTTTGACGATACATATCTTCTATGGTCATGGCAGGCCCCTTTCTTTGGTTTCTTATTTGTTAAACGTAGGAAGTGAGGTTTTGTTACAAAAACTTATTTGGTCTCGAAAATAAATACATTGTGTAATTGCACAATGTGTGATATGATGCTATCATTACCGTCCCGATACTGGCAACAGAAGGGAGGTGCTTAAATGGAATTACTTGTTTCTTTTATCCTCTCCGTTATGGCAGGTGTGGTTGCCTACTACATATGCAAATGGCTTGATGAGGAGGATGTAAATGAGCGGTAATAAGCCTAAATGGTCCGGTCTTGCCATTTTAAATAACTAGACAAGAAAACCCACGAGTTGCAGCTCGTGGGTTTTCGATTTGTGCCCAAATGGACATACTTGTTTCTTTTGCCTATATTCATAATAACATAGTCAAGAGAGTTTTTCAAGTATATTTTCATAATCCTCCTACCCTTTTCCTGACTTTTGTGGTACACTGATAGCAGAGTTTTTACTTCACCACTAAGGAGGCTTCCATGACCAAATCCGAATTCGAAAAACACGCCATGGCGTTATATGAGTTTTGCGAGTATCCGGCGGTACGTTACAACATTTTGTACACGTTGTTGGACGTGCCTTATGAAGATGAGCGTTTAACAAAATTGCGCAAAGAGTTCTTAAAAAGTGATGTTGTAGAGGAATTGTATGCCTGTCAGGAAGCTAACGGCGGATGGGGACCACTCAGGAATAAAGATTATTCTGTGAAAGCAAAGATTCCGACCTCAGGCGTAGGTATAGAGCGCAGCCTGTATTTGGGATTAACCTTGGAAGACAGAGACATTCTTTTTATGGCAAAGGAATACCTGCTTTCCTTTTTGGAGGGTAATCCGCCGGAGCCTGTATTTGAAACAAATGAACGTGCGGTTCCCTGGCAGAATGCCATTATATGTAATTATCTGGAGGCAATTCAATCTTACACACCGGAGTGTGATGATGTTTACAACCAGTGGCATTACATTGCACACCGGGCCTACGGTTTAGGAGAATATTCCTATGAGGCAGACGCAGCGGCCCAGCATGAGGTGTTCTTAACAAGAGAGAAGCGCTTGGTTCCTATGCAGAGCGAACTATTGCTCAAACGGCGGGAGCGGCTGGCACCGGGCATCGAGGATGCGATGCTTCGTCATTTGGGCGGTCATGCCAATGAACATGGCTGGTTCTGGGACAAGACACCGGGGAAACTTCCGGAGGAGTTTAAACACAAGCAGATGCGGCGCTGGATGCACACCTTTAATTATATCAATCAGTTTCAAGGTTCCGGGTTATATTTGGAAAATGCTGTAGACTGGCTGTTAGAACAGGCGGGAGCAGACGGACTTTGGGACTGGGGACCGCAAACCAATGATCCGTGGGGCTATTTCGGCTACTTTTCCTGTAACCGTCACTATCAACATAACCGGGTGGTGAACGGCAGCATGGAGATTTTGAAGTTTTTGAAAAAATATTTGGACAACAACTGCGACAGCAGTTTGCATTAATAAAGAATAATTTTTGGAGGTTTTACTATGAACAATTTTACTTATCACGTTTATACCGATGTACGTTTCGGAAAGGACCAGATTAATACATTGCCGGAGCTGATGGCACCGCTTGGTAAAAAGGTTTTGCTTGTTTATGGCGGCGGCAGCATTAAGAGAAACGGCATTTATGCAAAAATTCAGGAGCTGCTTTCCGACTGCGAAATTTTTGAATTATCCGGTATTGAGCCAAATCCTAAGATTGAGTCTGTCCGTGCGGGTGTGGCTCTTTGTAAGGAGCACGGCATTGAAGTAGTGCTGGCTGTGGGCGGCGGAAGTGTTATCGATGCGTCTAAGGTGATTGCTGCCGGAGCTAATTATGACGGCGATGCCTGGGATTTAGTGGTTGACAACAAAAAAATCGGCAAGGTGCTTCCGATTGTGGCAATTCTTACCTTGGCGGCAACCGGCTCCGAAATGAACAAGAATGCGGTAATTTCCAATATGACAACCAACGAAAAGCTGGGAACCTCTTCCCATTACTTTAAGCCGGTGGCAGCAATTTGCGATCCAACGTATCTGTTCACTCTGCCTGCAAACCAGACAGCGGCAGGTACGGCGGATATTATGTCCCATGTATTTGAGCAGTATTTTCAGAAGACAGAAACCGCATATCTTACCGACCGTTTTGCAGAAAGCATTTTAAAAACCTGTATCAAGTATTGTCCGATTGCATTACAGCAGCCGGATAACTACGAAGCGAGAGCAAATCTGATGTGGGCAAGTACCCAGGCGCTTAACAGTCTGATTTCTGCAGGCAAGGGCGGTGGCTGGACCTGTCATCCGATTGAGCATGAGCTCAGTGCCTTTTATGATATTACCCACGGTGTCGGCCTTGCCATTGTGACTCCACGCTGGATGCGTTACATTTTAAACGATGCTACCGTAGAAAAGTTTGCGGAGTATGCAAGAAACGTGTGGGACTGCAAAGAAGAAGATAACTGGAAGGCGGCCAACTACGGCATTGACGCTACGGAAGAATTTTTCCGTGACTGCGGTATTCCAATGAAGCTTTCCGAGGTGGGCATTGATGAAACCCATTTTGATGCAATGGCAGAGGATGCGGTAAAATTCGGTGGCTTGCAGTATGCCTATGTGGCGCTTAATAAGCAGGATATCATTGAAATTTTAAAGATGAGTTTATAAAGCAGGGAAACTGCAGAACAGAGGGCTGATATCGTATGAAATATAACATTGATCCGGAATTAAGTTTAATAGCTAAAATAAAAATGCCGAACAATCCCAAACTGTTACCGCTTATGAATGCAGCATGCCGCGCTTTCTTGTGTAAGTCGGACGATAAAGTGACGGTAAGAAGGTATGGGATGCCGGGATATCTCGGCGAGCCTTTGGTCGTACATGTGATAGAACCTAAGCGGGCAGAAACTACAGAAAAACCGTTGCCATGTCTGGTCTTTTTTCATGGCGGTGGTTTTATGCTTCGTGCTTCCGGTGGGCATTATAAGCTGGCAAAGGAATACGCGTATAAACTGCCGTGCAAGGTAATCTATGTGGATTACCGGCTGGCGCCAAGGCATCCGTTCCCGATACCGGTGGAGGATTGCTTTGCAGCCTATCGGTGGACACTTACCCATGCAAAACGGCTGGGAATTGATAAAAATAAAATTTTTCTTGGCGGAGACAGTGCCGGTGGTAATTTAGCGGCCGCGGTGACGCTCATGGCAAGAGACCGGAAGTATCCTGCACCGAAGGGCGTGCTTTTAATTTATCCGGTGACCGACCGTCGGATGAAGACCGCATCTATGCAGAATTTTACGGATACTCCGGTGTGGGATGCAAAGCTGAACCGCACCATGTGGCAGTGCTATCTGGGAGAAAACGAGCCACAGCCGGCAGAATATGCGTCTCCGGCAGAAGCAAAGTCGTTGAAAGAATTCCCTCCGACTTATTTAGAGGTGGCGGAATTTGACTGCCTGCACGACGAAGGAGCGGCGTTTGGCGACAGACTGAAAAAGGCAGGTGTTTCTACGGAATTTCATGAAATTAAAGGAGGCTGCCATGGCTATGAAACAGCAACAGGTTCTTTGTTGGTAAAGGCTTGTATGGACATGCGGATTGCATGGATGAGAAGAATATGTAAGGAGAGCGGTCATGGGTTATATCGCAGAGTTAAGAAAGTATATCGGGCATCAACCAATCCTTATGCCGGCAGGATGCGCCATGATTTTAAACGAAAAGAAGCAGCTGCTTCTGCAAAAGCGGGCAGACAACGGATGCTGGGCGTATCCCGGTGGGGCAGTCGAACTTGGGGAAACCTTTGAAGAATGTGCCATACGGGAAGTGCTGGAGGAAACCGGATTAGAGTGTTTGGAACTTCAGGAGTTTAAGATACTTTCCGGCGAAAAAATGTACCACAAGTATCCGAACGGGGATGAAATTTACAGCATTGAAATGGTATTCTTATGTGAAAAATACCGGGGCGAACTGAAGGTACAGGAGGAAGAAGTAACAGAGCAGCGGTTCTTTGATTTGGATGACCTGCCGGAGAATATTTCGCCCCATCAGGTGGAAGTGATTCAGATGCTGGTGGAGAGGTATAAGTGATGAACCAAAAAGATTTTTTAAGCATTCTGTCGGTAGCAGAAAAATTAAAATGTAATACCAGACATTCCGACACTTCCACCGGACGCAGGGAGAGCGTGGCGGAGCACAGCTGGAGACTGGCGTTGATGGCAATGCTATTAGAGGATGAATTTCCGGAACTTGATATGAACAAGGTTATAAAAATGTGCCTGATTCACGATTTGGGCGAAGCCTTTACGGGGGATATTCCAACCTTCTTAAAGACTGATGAAGATGCAGAAAAAGAAGACAATATTCTGCTTCGGTGGGTGGAGACTCTGCCGGAATTTCAGCGGGCACAGTTTAAAGAACTTTTATCGGAGATGCTGGCACTGGAAACACCGGAAGCGAAGCTTTACAAGTCTCTTGATAAGATGGAAGCGGTGATTCAGCACAACGAGGCGGACATTTCTTCCTGGCTGCCGTTGGAGTATGATTTACAACTGACCTATGGGGCAGAGGAAGTGAAATGTGCACCGTATATGACGGAGTTAAAAGCGCAGATTGATGAATGGACAAAAGAGAAAATAAAAGCAGCCGGTGGTAAACCGGAAGAAAAATAACAAGCGGGAGAATACGATGGAACTCTGGGATGCTTATTCAAAGGACGAGGAACTGATTGGCAGTACACTGGTGCGGGGCGAGGAAATACCGAAGGGGATGTATCATTTAGTGTGCGAAGTATTGGTACGCCATACCGATGGCAGCTATTTGTGTATGAAACGCTCTGTACAAAAGTGGAATTACGGTGGCTGGTATGAAGCCACGGCAGGCGGTTCTGCACTCGCAGGTGAAGATAAATGGCAGTGTGCGGAACGAGAACTCTTGGAAGAAACCGGGCTTGTTTGCCACGAGTTTGAGGAAGTGAATCGTTCTGTGGAAGAGCGGAAACAGGCATTTTTTTATAACTTTGTTTGCACTGTGGATTGTGAAAAAACTGCTATTAAATTGCAGGAAGGAGAAACTGAAGGATTTCTTTGGATGAGCGAGGAAGAGTTCAAGGAGTTTGTAAATTCGGACAGAATGATACCGTCCAACCGGAGAAGATATGAAAAGTATTTTCAGAGGATGGGGTATGTGAGAAAAGAAAAAGTATAATTTTTATAGGGTTGCATATAATACTTGACGTACAGAAAATTGTACAGTATAATGAAAGTACAGAAAACTGTACTTAGTTTCAAGGAG
>JAGAQI010000025.1 GCA_017622795.1 Lachnospiraceae bacterium | reverse complement strand
TCTTCAATATATTCACCGTATCTGCGGATGAAGCTGCCGGTAGCAACTAAACGGCAGATAACTTCAAGACCATGGCCGAAAACAGTAGCAGGAAGAACTTCCATAGTAGCATTTTCAACATCAGCACTTACATAGTGAGTCTTGATGCCGGCCTTCTTTAATAATTCGAAGTAGTGAACGGATGTGATTAAGTTTGCCTTACCGATACCTTCGATGGTTAAACCAACGGAGTTTTCGCCCGGATCGAATACGCCGTCCTTGCCGGTGCAGTCGTCCTTAAACTTTAACATTACGTTACCGTTCTCAAGTTCAAATACGTCCTTTGTCTTTCCTTCATACAATTTCTTCATGGTCATTTACCTCGCTTTTTGACTGTTTGGATTGTGTTATGAACAAAAAAACTTGTCCATTTTATTTAACAGAAAAAGAGTACCACATTTTTTTTTAGATGGCAATATTTTTTTTATGATGTTTTTTATTAACGCTATTTATAAGAGAGGGGAAAAGTGGTACAATGGGTGTAACATAAATTTTATACAAGAGAAAGTGAGGAAATTGTATGGGTGAGTATTTATCACAGGTAAATGCAGGACCGCTCTATCTCATTGTGGCGCTGGTGCTGGCATACATTACGTTAATGTGTCTTGTTTTTCTGGTAAAGAGCTATCGTGCCGGAATTAAAATCGGCATGGATAAGAAGGTGTTAAAGAAAACCATTTTATCCAGTGCTACTTTTACGCTGCTTCCGTCCATCAGTATTTTACTTGGAGTAGTGGCGCTTAGCGGAACCTTGGGTGTGCCGTTTTCCTGGCTGCGCCTTTCTGTCATCGGTGCTCTGCAGTATGAGCTTAATGTGGCAGAAATTGCAGCGCAGAGCATTGGACTTTCCGGCCTTCGTCTGGATGAGATGAGCATCGGTGCTTTTGTTACCATTGCGCTGGTTATGACCATCGGTATTTTAGGCGGTATTTTGTGTTGTATTTTCTTCTTAAAGATGTTTTTGAAAAAGATACAAAAGGCACCAAAGAAAGAGGAAAGCGGAGAAAAGAAAAATCCGGGCTTTGGTGCTCATGCAACCACTGCAATGTTTATCGGTCTTTGCGGTACATTTATCGGTTCCTATGTGGGAAAAGCAATCCCGAGGGAAGGTTCGGATGTGATGCCTCTTTTGGTAGCCTTGATGGCGGCCGCTGCGATGGCAGTGTTTGAGTTCTTCATTCAGAAGAAGGGGAAAGCTGTTTTGGAAAACTTCAGTCTGGCAGCCAGTATGTTAGTTGCAATGGCGGGCGCAGTGCTGATCGGACTAATATAAAAGGGGGTGCATAGTTATGGAAGAAACAAAAGTAATTTCTGTGAATGAACAGGAAAAAGCAATGTATCTGGAAGAATTAAATAACGGACTGCACCGCCTGGGAAGATTTTTATTAATCAGTGGTGTGATTGTTCTTACAATGGTACCGTTTATTATTGGAATGATGTACGGAGTATCCCCTGACATGGCAGCATTTTTGGCCGGCTTTGCCAAAGTGGCAGTGGTATACTATCCGGTATCTCTGGTGGAATTTTTGATTTATACACCGATGCTGGGTGTAGGTGGCAGTTACATCTCCTTTATTACCGGTAATGTAACCAATATGAAAATTCCGGTGGCAATGAATGCAAAGGAAATTGCAGGTACCGAAGTTGGTACACCGGAAAACGAAATTATTTCCACGTTAAGTACTGCTACCAGTGCCATTGTTACAACCCTGGTAATTGTGGCTGGTGTCATTCTTTTGGTGCCGTTGCAGCCGGTGTTACAGAATCCGGTACTGCTTCCTGCATTCAATAATGTGGTACCTGCGTTGTTCGGAGCCCTTGGTCTTAAGTATTTTATCAAGAGCCCACAGATTGCAGTGATTCCGGTATTGTTTATGATTTTGCTCTGCACCTTCGTGCCGTCCATGATTAGCCAGACCAGCGTTATGATGGTACCATGCGGTGCTTTAGCCCTGGCAATCGGATTTATTTTATACAAGAAGGATAAGTTATAGGAGGCTCCTATGGAAATTTTACTTGTGATATTACTTCTTCTGGTGGCACTGGTTACGGTTGTCCTGCTTAGGACAGTACTTCTGAAACCGACTCCTGCCAAGGAAGCCAAAGTACCTTTAGATAACAATGAACGTGCAGTGGAATACGGCAAAAAGCTTTCTACACTGGTTAAAAAGGAAACGGTATCCAGCCGTTTTGAGCCGGACCGTACCAAGTTTTTGGAATTCCATGAAATTTTGGAAGAGATGTTTCCGAACATCCACAAAACCTGCGAAAAGCATGTATTTAACGGAAGTCTGCTTTTTAAGTGGAGCGGAAAAGGAAATCATGAACCGATTCTGTTTATGAGTCATCATGATGTGGTGGAAGCAACCGGCACCTGGGAGCATGAGCCGTTTTCCGGCGATATTGATGCAGAAGGACGTATTTGGGGCCGTGGTACCGTAGATACCAAAGCAAGCCTGTTCTGTCTGCTGACTGCAGCGGAAGAACTGATGGCCGAAGGATACGTGCCGGAGTGTGACGTATACCTTGCCAGCAGCTGCACCGAGGAGTGGAGCGGTGAAGGCGCTCCGGCAACCGTACAATATTTAAAAGAACATGGTATTAAGCTGGGTCTTGTATTGGACGAAGGCGGTATGATTTTAGAAGAGCCGGTGGGTGGCGTTATCGGTACCTACGGTATGGTTGGCGTATTAGAAAAAGGTTACGGCGATGTGAAGTTTATTGCCAGAAGTAACGGCGGCCATGCCAGCGCTCCAAAGAAAAATTCCCCGTTGGTACGTCTGGGTAAGTTTATGGTGGATGTGGAAAAGAACTATCCGTTTCAGCATCAGTTTAATTCCACCATTACCGAAATGTTTACCCGCATGGCACCGAATATGAATTTTGGCATGAAGTTAATTTTTGCAAACCTGTGGTTGTTTAAGCCGTTGTTGACCAAACTGCTGCCGATGATTAATTCTGCGGCAGGGGCGATGATTCGTACCACGATTGCCTTTACTACGGCAAAGGGGTCCAATGGCCTGAACGTGCTTCCGCAGGAAGCCTTCGTTACCGCAAATATGCGTTTCAGCCCTCATCAGGATGACAAGGAGAGTATTGCCATTATCACAGAGCGGGCAAAGAAATTCGGTCTGGAAACCGAAGTGATTTATTCCGATTCTCCTTGCCCTGTGGTGGATTATAAAGCAGCACCGTTTAAGCGTCTGGAAGAAGTGGCGGCAGAGGTTTATCCGGGAGTGGGTATCTGTCCGTATGTGATGACCGGCGGTACTGATGCAAAGTATTACAAAGAAGTCAGCGATAACTGCCTGCGGTTTGCACCGTTATATATCAATGCACAGCAGTATGCCAGCATTCATGGCTTAAATGAGAATATATATCAGGGCGCATTACCGCATGGCGTGGATTTCTATAAAAAGATGATTCAGAAGAGCTGAGTTATAGTTTAGTGAAAGAGAGAAAACAGTTATGACGTATGATTTTACAACAGTAATGGACAGACGGGGAAAAGATGCTCTGGCAGTGGATATGATTCCGTTTCCGGGGGCAGAGGTGGCCGAAGGCTTTGACCGTATTCCAATGTGGGTGGCGGATATGAATTTTGCCACGGTACCAACCATCCAAGAGCATATCATTAACCGTGTCAACCATCCGGCATTTGGTTACTTTGACCCTTCCGAGGAGTATTATAACAGCATTATCAAATGGCAAAAAGACCGTAATCTGGTAGAAGGACTCACACCGGAACATATCGGTTACGAAAACGGTGTGCTGGGTTGCCTTGCTGCCGCTGTACAGAGCTTTACGGCGCCGGGAGAGGCAGTACTGTTACATTCCCCTACCTACATTGGTTTTACCCATGTATTCGAGGATAATGGCCGTAAAATGGTACTCTCCGATTTAGTGCAGGATGAAAATGGCGTATGGCGCATGGATTACGAGGACATGGATCGTAAAATCAAGGAACATAAAATTCATTTTGCCGTGTTCTGTTCTCCGCATAATCCAACCGGCCGTGTTTGGGAATGGGAAGAAATCGAACAGGCCATGGAAGTGTATAAGAACAACGACTGTATCGTAATTTCCGATGAAATCTGGTCTGATTTGATTTTACAGGGCAACCGTCATATTCCGACCCAGAGCGTTTCTGAGGATGCCAAGCAGCGTACCATTGCCATTTATGCTCCGTCCAAAACCTTTAATCTGGCAGGACTGATCGGTTCTTACCACATTATTTACAATCCGTATTTAAGAGACCGTGTGAGAAAGCAGTCGGGCTTATGCCACTATAACAGTATGAATGTATTATCTATGCATGCCTTAATCGGTGCTTACCGTCCGGAAGGCCATGTCTGGGTGGATGAACTGAGAGAAGTATTAACCGGCAATGTGGAATTTGCATATCAGTATATTCTGGACAATTTTCCGGGAGTTAAGCTGGCGAAGCCGCAGGGAACTTACATGCTTTATCTGGATTGCGAAGAATGGTGTAAAAACAAAGGAATTACTTTAGATGAGTTGATTAAAGCCGGTATCCGGGTTGGTGTTATCTGGCAGGACGGCCGTCCGTTTCATCGCCCATGGGCAATCCGTATGAACCTGGCGTTGCCAAGAACCAGAGTGGAAGAAGCCTTCCGAAGATTAAGCGAATATGTATTTGCATAATAGTAAAAGGTTGCTGCAGTTTGCGGCAACCTTTTTTTGTGATAGGAACGTTTCTGTCTTGCGTTTGTTACTTCACTGTGGTAAACTATCACCATAGCGCATGAATGACATGCAAAATATGATAACGAAGGAGTAAAAGTATGGGTTTAGAAATGATTGAAGCCGGCGGGCTGTCCATTTTGCCACCGCTGATTGCCATTGTTTTGGCACTCAAAACCAAGGAAGTATATTCTTCCCTTTTTGCCGGTGTTTTTTCCGGTATGTTAATTTATTGCTTTAAGACAGGAAGTTCTATTTTAGAGGCGGTACGTTATGTCCTCGACATGGTTGCCTATAAGATTGGTGACAACGGTTACATGATTTTATATCTTTCCCTACTTGGTGCAGTGGTTATGGTTGTTACTATGGCAGGCGGTTCCAGAGCTTACGGTAAGTGGGCCAGCACAAAACTGAAAAGCAAGCGCAGTGCAAAGATTGCTACCGCATTGCTTGGCTGCTTAATCTTTATTGATGACTATTTCAACTGTCTGACCGTTGGTACCGTAATGCGTCCAATCACAGACAAGCATCAAATTGCCAGAGAAAAGCTGGCATATATTATCGACTCCACTGCGGCTCCAATCTGTATTATTGCCCCAATTTCCAGCTGGGCAGTAGCGGTTGCGTCCGAGGTGGGCGGTGAAGGTGGTTTGAGTGCTTTCATGAAGACTATTCCTTATAATTTATATGCACTGTTAACCTTACTGATGGTAGCAATCATCTGCTGTACCGATTTTGATTTCGGCAAGATGAAGAAGGCAGTTGCTGAAGCAGCAGAAAAGGAATACGATGAAGTAGAAGAAGAAAAGGAAATGGAAGGCGTTAAGGTTTCCGATAAGGGCCGTGTATATGACCTTTTAATCCCTATGGTTGTTCTGATTGCCTGCTCCATCCTTGGTATGGCGTATGTAGGTGGTTTCTTCAGCGGCGTTGATTTTACTACCGCTATCGGTGAAAACCCAACTGCAGGTCTTACCCTTGGTGCACTGGCTGCATTAATTACAGCGTTAGTGCTTTACATCCCAAGAAAGCTGGTTACTTTCCGTGAATTCATGGGTGGTATTACTGCAGGCGTGAAGCTGATGGTTTCCGCAGTTATGATTCTTGCTCTGGCATGGTCCTTAAGCGGTGTTTGCCGTGAAATGATTGGTACCGGTGAATTTGTCAGCGGTCTGGTACAGGGCTCCAACGTATCCTTAAGTATTTTACCTGCCATCATTTTTGCAGTGGCAGCTTTCCTGTCCTTCTCCATGGGTACAGCATGGGGTACCTTCGGCATTTTAATTCCGATTGTTTCCATGATTTGTGACGGCAGTGCAGAAGGTGCAGCAATCCTGATTCCGGCTCTGGGTGCAACACTGGCAGGTTCCGTATACGGTGACCATTGTTCCCCAATTTCCGATACCACCATCCTTTCCTCTGCAGGTGCAAAGTGTGAACACATCCGCCACGTAGAGACCCAGATTCCTTACGCAACCATGGTGGCTGCAGTCTGCTTCGTAGGCTACATCATTGCAGGCTTTATAAGAAATCCTTGGATTACCTTAGGTGCATCCATTGTGCTGTTACTTGGTGTACTGGCAGTAATTATGTACAGACAAAAGAAAACTGCATAAACACACAAATTTATAAAGCATAAAGCAAAAACCATCCACACACGAACCGTTAGCGTTGAGCGGGTTCGAAGTGGATGGTTTTTTGCGACCGTGTGGATGGTTTTTTTGGTACGGAAAAATTGTGATTTTATCTTGAGACAGAAATTAATTCCTTTTTAGTAAGGGAACAATATAAAGCACCTGTAATAATCAGAAGGATTGCTTCTACTACAAAATAATATACCGCGTAGCTTGCCGGTTGCAGTGCGATAGCAAGCACGGCAGGTACAATGACAGCAATCACACCGCCCAACATGGAGACCAGTACCGCTGCCCCTTGTTTTACCACCTGTGTTTCGTTATCCCAGTTTAATTTCGGGAACCACAGATTGCAGGCAAGACCAAGTACAATGCTAAAGAGAAGAAGTACCAGCGGAAGCAGGAAATAATGCAGGGCATCTGCCAACACCGGTTTTGCGCCGATAAGCATCAATAGTACGGAAACTAAATAAAACGGTGCAGCAACAGCCAGATTCCATAGCAGCTTGGCATTGTAAATATCCTTTGCTTTTACCGGAAGTACCTGCAGTTGCCAGAAGGTCTTCCCTTCCATGGAGATGGTACAGGCGGAGGCGCTCATCATGCAAAGCGGCATGGCAAGTACAAATGGAAGCACTTTGTGAATGAGCGGAAGGAACATCGGCATTTCCATAAATTCAGCCAGGGAGTCTACACCCAGGACCGCAATAGCACCGGCTAAAAGGACGGAAAGAATATAGCCGATACCACTGTTGGTGACATATAAACTGGAAGAAAAATAAAGCTTCAATTCTTTCTTAAACAGGGCCAATAAGATATGCTCCGCTTTTAAGTTTTCCAGTTTGTAATTGTGCTTTGCGTAGGTGGCATTTAATCCGGTACAGATTTCTGTAAACTTTTTGGAAAGAAGCCAAACAAATACTGCAAAAATAAGTGCCGGAACACCAAGCAGTAACACGAAGTGCAGAGCATTTCCCTGAAGCGCGTTGTGATACCACAGGGCAGGCGGAAAAATATTGCCAAGGGCAGCAGTTAACGTGCCTATCATTGCCTTTATGGCTTCCAAATCCGGAGTTTCCGCAGAAAGGCTGCCGCTCATACTGAAACTGCCCGCCAGGATAACAATTACAAGACCAACCGTAAGGAAGGTTTCTGCCAAAGCTTTCTTTTTCATGCGGGAACTGATACCTTTAATCAAGGCTCCCAAAATAGAAGAGATAGTGAGAGGCAGCAGCGGGGCAAACAGTACAGCAAACAGACTGATAAGGTAAAAGAAAATGCCCGGTTTTGCAAACCAAATGTGTACCGCAAGCCCCGGAATCATTACAATCAGGGCGAATAGCAGATTAGTCACATACATGGTTACAAAACGGCTGATTAAAATGGCGGATTTGTTTACCGGTAAAGACACCATGATGTCGTAAGACTTCATGGAAAACAGTACACTGCCGGCCTTGAAAAAAGACAGTACCAGCATTAGCAGGCTTAAGATGGTGTACAGGTACATTGGTACAATATCACCCAGTCCAAGGTAGTGGTAACCGTAAGCCAATCCACCTACATAACCTACTGCCATCAGAACAACTAAAACATAGGCAACGGAAAGCAGGGTAAAGGTCTGCTTCTTTTTCTTATCTTTTGTATGGAGAACTTCATTGATTCCAAACAGGCTTTTTAACTGAACCTTACTTAAGGTCAGAACTTGCTTTATCATTCCTTAATCACCTCCATGAAGACGGATTCCAAGGATTTACCGTCAGTGAGGTCTTTAGTGTCGCTGGCTGTAATGAGCTTACCGCCACGGATGATGGCAACCTTATTACAAAGCTTTTCCGCTACATCAAGGACATGGGTAGAGAAGAAAATAGCTGTACCTTCTTCACAGAGTGTGTGCATACGGTTCTTTAAATGCAGGGTAGCCATTGGGTCAAGACCTACGAACGGTTCATCTAAAATCAGCAGCTTTGGTTTGTGAATCAGGGCACTGATGATAGCCAGCTTTTGTTTCATGCCGTGGGAGTAGGAAGAAATTAAATCACCAAGGGCGGCTTCCAGTTCAAAAGCGGTGGCTTCTTCCTTAATGCGCTGTTCTCTTTCAGCTGCGGAAACACCATAAATATCTGCAATAAAGTTTAAATACTGGATGCCGGTGAGGTACTCATACAAATCCGGGTTATCCGGAATATATGCCATGACCTGTTTGCATTCCAGAGGTTTTTCTTTTACGGACATACCGTCCACAAATATTTCTCCCTTGTCAAAATCGTGGATGCCCACCACACATTTGATGGTAGAAGTTTTTCCGGCACCGTTATGACCGATAAAGGCACAGATGTCCCCGGCATTTACGGTAAGGGAAAGGTTGGAAACAGCTTCTTTGCCACCCTTATATATTTTGGTTAAGTTCTTGATTTCTAACATAGTGCTTCCCTCCATGTATTTTACAAATTATTTTTTTCTCCATTGTTTTCCTGCACATTTTTTTCTGTTTTCGATTTCCGCACATACAATAGGAAAGAATATGCGGTTGGTAACAGTGCGGCAACTGCGATGGCGGCAGGTACAATCCAGATGATATCTAGGAATGCATTGATGACCAGTACAACACCGCAAATAATCCATACAATACCTGCAAAACGGTGGGTTTTATTCCAATTTTCGGCATCGTTTAAAGCCCACGGAATCTTAATGCCGATGGTATAATTCTGGCGGGTTTTGGGCATGTAATTTCCGACCACTATAAAAATTATACCTATAAACAGGTTTCCTATCATGTTAACAGAAACAGGAATGTTTAAAGCGTTGGTATACATGACAATGTCACCAAAGATGCCGGTTAACGGACAGATACAAAGTATCAGAAGAAAGACTTTATCACTGATGTTTTGTTTTTTAGGGTCTGCCAGAGTAATAAAGCCGGTCAAGAGATGTACCACCCACAAAAACATCGGAAGGAAGAACACGGCAAATGCTTTGGATTCGTAATTATCAGGTTCGCCGGCCGCGTTAAAGTGTACCGGAATTTCCTCCGGAAGCTTGTTCCATAAAATCAGCCCTACAATCATCGGAACGAAGATAATAAGAGATGTAAGTAAAATCATTTTTTTACGGTTCATTGTCGGTCCCTCCTCTTAAATCTGCCAGCCACAGCATTACTTCCTCCACCACAGAGGTGTTCAGTTCATAGTAAATAAAATTCTTCTGCTTGTTTTCAAATACTAAATCTGCTTTTTTTAAAATACTTAAATGGTATGAAATTGTGGCACCGGTCATATCAAAATGACTGCCGATTTCTCCTGCGGACAGGGAGCCTTTTTTCAGCAGGGTTAAGATGTCTCGCCGGACAGGGTCTGACAATGCTTTAAAGGTTTCTGCGAAGCTCATGAGTATCCTCCTTAGTTTTTTGTGCCTATTTAGAAGATTTTCTAAATATAGGGTAACAAAAAAGAAAGAGTAAGTCAAGAACTATTTAGAAATGTATCTAAATACCAAACAAAACAAAACCCGGCAAAGAAGCAGCAGCTCTTCCCGCCGGGGTTCGTTTTATTACAACTGTTTCTGCGAATGGGCAGTAACAGTGCAGTTTCTTATCAGCCTCCCAGATTACGTAGGAATTCTTTTTTCTTAGTATCCTGGTAGTCTCCGCCATAGGTGCCGTCTTTTAATTTGGCAAGTCCGGTTTCCATAAGTTCCTGCCAGCTTTCCGGTTCCTTGTTTACCAGAATCGGGTAGTAGTAGACACCGTTTTTGTCGGCGGCATCGGAGTCGCCCGGTGCATCGCCTACCATAAGAACCTTGTCCGGTGCATAACCGTACTTTAACATTTCGGCAATGCAGTGGGCTTTACTTCCTACATCCTGGGCAAGAACAATGTCCACGTGCTCCAGCAAACCGTGGGTGGTCCATTCTTCTTCTACCGCGTCACGGTTGGCACTGGAAACTACGGCAACGTCCGCAAAGGTATGGGCAGCCGCAAGACCCTCTTTGGCACCATCGTATGGAACCTTTAAGTCTTCCGGTAAAGCTACAATACCGGCATTTACTGCCTTGCTCCAGGACAATGCTTTTTCAAAGACTTTTTTTGAAGCAGGGTCGGTTGCTTCTTCGGCGGCCTTGCTCACTCCGTCATTGGAGAGGGCAGGAGCGGTATCTGCCCAGTGAACCAGAGCATCGATGCCTTCGATTGGTGTATACTCTTCGCTGATTTCTTTTAAGCAAATGGCCAGTGCTTTGAAGCGGTTAATGCCACGGGTCATCTGGTAGAGGTTCACTTCATTCCAGCGGAATAAAACAGGTTCTCTCCACTCATCTAAGCCCCATTCGGTTACCATGCAGGGACCGAAGCAGTGGAAATGCTTGCAGTCCATGGTATCCATGGCACAGCCGTCGGAGTCAACACAGACTAAATAGTCATGCTTTTTTGTAAATGTATCAAATACAGACATACAATTCTCCTTCTGCTTGCGCTTACAGTCTGGTATCCCACAGGCCACAGAAGCTGTCGATTGGGTCTTCGCCCTTGAAGGCTTCCGGTCCGGTAACGAGGGCATCTACCAGAGCATCCATTGTGTCATCATTGCTATCGTAAGCGTTGATGTAGGTGCGGAGCATCGGAAGATGAGCTAACATAGTAGGAGAATTTACACTGATACCTACAACAGGAAGTTCAAATACATACCAAGGAATTTCACCGCCGCCCTTACTGATACCAAAGGATGGACGACCATTTGGAATGTCGCACAAGGAAATAACGAGATCCTGTTCGGCCTTGAAATCTTCAATGGCATGCTTGCCTGCAAAGTACATATTTAAGGATGGCTTTTCGCCTGCAGCAATCTGCTTCTTGATTTTTTCGATTGGGCTCTCATAGATGAAAGCATCAAAGCCTTTAGCAATCAGACGGTCGCGAAGCTTTTCGGCAGGGGTTGCCTTTGGAGCACCGCCACCCATAGCCATGGCAGCAAGAGCCATCAGAGGGTTGTCCGGTCCTTTGATGTGAACAATCATGATACGTTTATGTTTGGATGGGTCTAACGGAAGTGCTCCTTCGTCCTTATACTTAACCAGGGTCAGGGAATTTTCGCTGATTTCCTTTGCCTTTGCCTTATAAGCAGGGTCAGTTAAAACTGCGAGTGCTTCTTCGCCCGGAACCAGGTCATCCTTTGCCTTTTTGTTTAAGCCCATGTGAGCCTTTAAACCGAGAATTCGGGTAAGGGCTTCAGTCATTCTTTCTTCGGAAATCTTGCCGGTCTTGTAAGCGTCTAACATGGTTGCGTAATCTTCGTCCGGATCGTTGAAGAATAAGAACATATCACAGCCCGCATTAATGGAAGCCGGGAGCATTTCCTTGCGGGTCATACGGTCGGTCATACCTACCATGTGGGAAGCATCGGTAACAACCATGCCGTTGAAACCAAGCTTGTCACGAAGGAGACCGGTCATGATTTCAGGACAAAGAGTAGCAGGAAGAAGTTCGTCATCCTTAATATCAGGCTTAATGCCCTGCATGTAGGTCTTCATCATGATGTGGCCGCCCATGATGGCGTCGAGACCGTTGTCGATAAGCGTTTTATAAACGAGACCGAAGGACTTCATCCATTCTTCTTCGGATAAATCGTTGATATTGTTGGAAATGTGGGCATCGCGGAAGTCGATACCGTTGCCCGGGAAGTGTTTCGCGGTACATGCAAAACCGTCGATGGTGTGAAGACCGTCCATGTATGCCTTGCTCATAACGGCACAACGTTCCGGGTCGTTACCGAAGGAACGGTTGATAACTTCTTCGTTTTCCCAGTACATGTGGATATCACTGACCGGAGCAAATGCCATGTTACATCCGATGGCAGCAGCCTGCTCGTTTGCCATACGACCCAGGTCGTGAGCATACTGTACATTACGGGTAGCGCCGATTTTGATACCATTGCCGATGAAAGTACCGTCGCTGCAGGCACCGTTGCCGCCACCTTCCGTATTACATGCGATGAACACAGGAATCTTGGCATATTTTTGTAAAATACGGTTCTGGTCCTGAACCATTTTACCCGGCATGTTGTTGTAACGGCAGCCGCCCAGGTGATACTTTTCCATCAATTCCTTTAAATATTCTTCGGAATTTCCTGCGGTGAGCTGGAAAAATAACTGACCAACCTTCTCTTCATCAGTCATGGATGCGATGGTGCTCTCTACCCACTTAATGTCCTCGTCGGAGAGACAATAAGGTTTTGCTTTTAAATCTACCATTTATTTGTAAACCCCTTTCATAATGTGTTTTATTTTGCTTCAAGTTCTTTGCAGATACGGTCGTATTCGTCTTCATCCAGTGTGTATCTCTTTTGATATAAGAAGTAAGAGATTAACATAAGTACACACGGAAGTATGGTCATGCAAATCAGTAATCCTGTAGTTTGCCCGGTTTGTACGCTACTCATTACAGCTTCAATGGAACTGAGCTTTACTGCTTCTGTGATGGAACCGTTTGCTGCTGCACTTTCCAAATCGGAAATCCTGTTGGTGATGTCGGTAACACCAAACAGCATATAGCTGGCAGAGGTGATAACCACAATTAATGCAGAAGACATTTTGGTAAAGAACGGACGGACAGAAGCGATAATGGCTTCGTCACGGTGACCGGTTTTATATTCGTTGTATTCTACGGTGTTGATGATGGAAATCATCATAACCAGGTAATAGCAGTACTGACCGAAATTGGACAACATATAACCGATAACCAGCACCCAGAAAGCAAGTCCGGCCGGTACGAAGCGGGACAGAATCATAAGTACATAGCCGATAACGGAAATAACCGCCATCATGGTCATAAGTGGCTTTCTCTTGATTTTCTTGGAAATGGTTGGGTAGAAAATCATAAGGAATGCAGTAGCGGACATTCCAACAGTGGTGAAGATGGAGTATAAACCGCCGTCATATCCAAAGGTAAAGTAAATGTAAGTAGATCCAAGACCACCCACCACAAGTCCGTTGCCAATCTGCTGAATCAGGAAGATGACGGCAATCCAGCGGAGCTGGTCGTTTGCTTTGACGGTTTGGATAATTTTCTTTAAACCGGTGCCCTCTCCTTTTTGTTTTGGTGTTTCACGATGCTCTTTTACACCGAAGATGGTGAAGCATAAAAACAGCGGAGCCAGGATACAAATAACCAGGGCGATGACGGCGTAAGCTTTGTTGGCACTTCCGCCGATGGTCATGCTTCCGGTGGTAAACATCGGAATTAAGATGGATGCCAGTGTGCCGCCGATGCCTGCACATAAGGTTGCTTTGGAAGTGAACTGGTCGCGTGCGGCTGCATCAGAGCCGAGGGCAGGAATTAAACCCCAGTAGGAGATGTCATGCATGGTATAGGCAATACTGAAGGTGAAGTAAAATATGCCAAACAGGATGATAAAATCCCAGCCCTTTAAGTTGGTGGAAAATACCATGGTAACAACTACGGAAGTAAGTAAAATACCAATAACCAGCCATGGCTTGAATTTGCCCCATTTGGAACGGGTGCCTTCAATAATGTTGCCCATAATCGGGTCGTTTAATGCGTCAAATACACGGGCAATTACCATGATGGCAGTAACAGCGGCCAATTGTGCTGCTGTTAAGCCTTTGGTAAACATAATGTAGGTTAACAGAAAGTTGGTAACGAGACAGTAAACCATGTCACGTCCGATAGTACCCAAAGGAAACATTAACAGGTTTCTTTTGCGCTGTTTTAGGTCTTCCATATACAATTCTCCTTGCTCTTTTCTTTTGTATAATATTTATAGGTCTATTATACCATAATTTTGCGAATATATCAATTTCTGAATACAATATGTCATTGAAATTTTACAGGAACATGCGATACTAAAATTAGGTGAGTTTTGCGTAGGAGGAGAGTTGTATGAGTTTAAAACAGGCATATGAACCATATTTTAAAATCGGTACTTCCGTTTCCTGGAGAAATTTAGAATCTGAGCGGGCAATAGAGGAATTAAAGAAACATTATAGCAGTATCACAGCGGAAAATGGTATGAAGCCGATGTTCTATCTGGATAAAGAGGAAAATCAGGCACATCCGGAAAAATATAAGTTGGAACCGGCATTAAAATTTGATATTCCGAGAAAATTTTTGAATTTTGCAAAAGACAACGGTCTGGCACTTCGTGGTCATACGCTGGTTTGGCATAATCAGACCCCGTTTTGGTTTTTTAAAGAAAATTACAGTGATGATATGGATGCTCCTTGGGCAGACAGGGACACTATGATTGCCCGTATGGAGAGTATGATTAAAAATGTGCTTACCTTCACACAGACAGAATATCCGGGGATGATTTATGCTTGGGATGTAGTGAATGAGGCTGTGGAAGAACGGGAGGAGCAGGGCTGGAGACAAAGATCCGGTTGGTATCAGACCATAGGTGAGGAATTCTTGCTTTATGCATTCCGTTTTGCTAGAAAGTATGCTGCAGAAGGCGTGAAGCTGTTCTATAACGATTATAATACAATGTTGCCGTTTAAGAGGGATTTTATTTGCGAGAATATCTTAAAACCATTAGTTGCGGAAGGTTTGGTTGATGGTATGGGTATGCAGTCCCACCTTGTATTGGGAGCACACAGTCTGGTTGATTATGAGAAAGCGTTGCACCGTTATGGAAGCTTTGGCCTGGAAGTACATATTACAGAATTGGACATTCATGTAACAGATCCGTCAGAAAAGGGGATGAAGGAACTGGCAGATGCTTACGGGAAATTATTCCGCATTCTTTTAAATGCGAAAAAAGAAGGTAAGGCTAACGTAACAAGTGTTACCTTCTGGGGCATGAAGGATGACGAAAGCTGGCTTACCGGATTCCGTAAGGAAAAGAGTTATCCGATGCTGTTTGATGATAATTATGGAGAAAAAGCAGCGTACACGGCAGTTGTTAAGGCAGTGGAGGAAGTGTAACAGGCTACGTCGCCACGCGTAAGTTGTCAAACCTGACGGTTTGACAACACGCGGGCTGTCGCCCGCCTTTCATCCATAATAAAAACGCCAGATAGAAGTACAAGTACTTCCTCTGGCGTTTCATTATGTCTGTCTTGCGTGGCTCGTAGCTTTCACGATTACTCCCATTCGATGGTAGCAGGTCCCTTAGGGCTGAGGTCGTATAATACACGACATACGCCAGGAACTTCAGCTAAGATACGGATGGTAATCTTCTTTAATATTTCATAGTCAATTTCAGGAACGGTAGCGGTCATAGCGTCTACGGTATTGACAGCACGAATGATAACCGGCCAGTCCCAAACGCGCTTGCCGTTACGAACACCGGTGGAACGGAAATCCGGAACAACGGTGAAGAACTGCCATACCTTATCGGTAAGACCTGCCTTGTCGAACTCTTCGCGAAGGATTGCATCGGATTCGCGGAGTGCATAGAGACGGTCTCTTGTGATGGCACCGGTACAACGAACGCCAAGACCAGGACCAGGGAATGGCTGACGGTCAACCATTTCTGCCGGAAGGCCAAGAGCCTTACCTACTACACGAACTTCATCCTTATATAATAACTTAACCGGCTCAACTAAGCCTTCAAACTGAATGTCTTCAGGAAGACCGCCAACGTTGTGGTGTGCCTTAACGCCGTCGCTCTCTAAGATGTCAGGATAAATGGTACCCTGTGCAAGGAAGGAGATGCCTTCTAACTTACGTGCTTCTTCTTCGAATACGCGGACAAACTCGCCACCGATGATTTTTCTCTTTGTTTCCGGTTCTTCTACATCTACCAGCTTGTCTAAGAAACGGTCTGTTGCATCAATATAAATAAGGTTTGCATCTAACTGGTTACGGAAAACTTCTACTACATTTTCACTTTCACCTTTACGCATTAAGCCGTGATTTACGTGTACACAAACTAACTGCTTGCCGATTGCCTTGATTAAAAGTGCGGCAACAACAGAGCTGTCTACACCTCCGGACAATGCCAGTAATACTTTTTTGTCGCCAACCTGTGCGCGAACGGCAGCAACCTGCTCGTCAATGAACTTTGCAGCAAGCTCAGGTGTGGTGATACGTTCCATAGTTTCCGGTCTCTTGTTAGAATCCATGATAACCTGTCCTCCATTTTAATAAAGAATATGTATTACAAATAACTATCGGAAAGTTATTCCGAAAAAAAGATAGGACTATTATAATCAATGTTTTCCAAGAAATCAATATTTTTTTTTCAATAAAAAGATTTCTTGCGCAGACAGGTATATTTATAGTAAAATATAGGTGTAAGGACAAGCCGAAAAGGAGGAAATGCTTATGACGGAAAAAGATAAGAAAGTATTAGAAAACGTGTTCCTCGCAAACCGACCAATATCCTGTAAAAAATGTAACGGTAAGCTGTTTTACATGGGAAGCGGCAAGTACCGGTGCCATCCGTGTGAAGAGGAATACTATGATGACTTTGGAAAGGTCAAAGAGTTTCTGGAAGAACGTGGTTCTGCACCGGCAGTGTTAATTGCAGAGCATACCGGAGTACGGATGGAGTTGATTGATTTATTCCTGCGTACCGGTAAGTTGGAAATTATTGAAGATTCCAAGTTTTATATCAGCTGTGAAAAGTGTGGCTGCGCCATCCGTTACGGACGCTACTGCCCGCATTGCTCCAGAGAAGTGTATGGCGGCATTATGGCGCTGTTTCATGAAGATGCCGGAGAATGTCCGAAAAAGAATCCGAAGAAAAACGTACCTAAGGTGCATTTTTTTAAAAAGAATTAGGGAATAATAAAAGGGAAAGTGAGAATAACAAATTATGCAGAGAGAACGTCTGGGAAGCAGACTTGGCTTCCTTTTACTTAGTGCGGGCTGCGCTATCGGTATTGGCAATGTATGGAAGTTTCCATATATGGTTGGCCAGTATGGTGGCGGAGCTTTCGTACTCATTTATATCTTCTTTTTAATAGCACTTGGAGTTCCGGTAATGACTATGGAATTTGCCATGGGTCGTGCCGGCCAGAAGAGTCCGGTAAAGCTCTATCAGGAATTGGAGCGGGAGGGTAGCAAGTGGCATATTCATGGATATGCTTCCTTGATTGGTAATTACTTATTACTGATGTTTTATACCAGTGTAGCAGGCTGGTTGTTGCAGTATTTTGTAGATACCGCTGCCGGTAAATTTGCGAGCCTGGATACAGCCGGTATAAAAACAGCCTATGAAAGTATGCTGGCAGAGCCTGCAACACTCCTGATTTATATGGGACTTACTATTCTTCTGGCAGTTGTGGTATGCTCCTTTGGTGTAAAAAACGGTTTAGAGCGCATTACCAAATGGATGATGCTGGCTTTGCTTGCAATTATGATCGTACTGGCGGTAAACAGCATTACGTTGGAAGGCAGTGGGGAAGGCCTGCGCTTTTATTTATTACCAAATCTTGCACGTATGAAGCAGGTTGGCATTGGTAATATTATTGTCGGAGCAATGAATCAGGCATTTTTTACGCTTAGCATCGGCATGGGAAGTATGGCTATATTCGGAAGCTATATCGGTAAAGAACGTGCTCTTATGGGGGAAGCGGTGCATGTGGCGGTGTTGGATACCTTTGTGGCATTTGCCTCGGGTCTTATTATATTCCCGGCATGTATGGCTTATGGAGTACAGGTCGACAGCGGAAAAAGCTTGATATTTATCACATTACCGAATATATTCAACAATCTTCCGGGAGGAAGAGTGTGGGGCAGTCTGTTTTTTGTATTTATGTCCTTTGCGGCATTATCTACTGTTTTGGCAGTGTTTGAAAACCTGGTGTCCTGCACCATTGATTTATTTGGCTGGGGAAGAAAAAAGGCCTGCCTCTTGAATGGCATTGCACTGTTCCTTCTGTCCGTTCCGTGCGTGTTAGGCTTCAATGTATGGAAAGCTTTTGAACCAATGGGTTCAGGAAGCAATGTAATGGATTTGGAGGATTTTATAGTCAGCAATCTGATTCTTCCCCTGGGCTCCTTAATTTATGTTATATTCTGTACCACCCACTATGGTTGGGGATGGAAGAATTTTTCGGCAGAGGCAAACGAGGGCAAGGGACTCAAAGTGGCAAACTGGATGCGTGGTTACATGACGTTTGTGTTGCCGGTGATTCTAATTGCTATTTTTCTTGTGGGAATATTATAAAAGAAAGGATGTTGTCCGAAAAGACAGCATCCTTTCTTTACATATGACAAAAATACTGGTAACATGAAAGTAAGAAAAAATGGAGGTGGTATCCATGGGGGAAAAGAAGAAATTAAGTATAAACAGCAGGCTGGGAGAAGCATATGCTACACCAATCGGGCACGACGCCATCGGCAAAGTGTTGATGCAACTGGGGATTTCCGAAAAGCTGATTACCAATCCGATGGTAGGTAATTTAAAGCTTTCCACAATTTCAAGAATTGCCGGGAAGAAACTGGATGCGGGATTTATGCAGGCAATTGTGAATTTGTTGAATTCGGAATGTGAAGTTCCGATGGAAAACTTAGGACCGGTTACTCCAAAGTGGTGGAAAGAAGCGGTATTTTATCAGATTTATCCAAGAAGCTTTTACGATACCAACGGAGACGGTATCGGTGATTTGCGCGGTATAATGGAAAAGCTGGATTACTTGCAGGACTTAGGAGTGGATGCTTTATGGCTCTCCCCGATTTACGATTCGCCTAATGATGATAACGGCTATGATATCCGTGACTACCGTAAAATCATGCAGGAATTCGGAACGATGGAGGATTTTGATGAATTACTTCACGAAGTCCATGAACGCGGCATGCGCTTGATTATGGATTTGGTAATTAATCACACTTCCGACGAGCATGAGTGGTTTGTGGAGGCACTGTCTGATGAAAATTCCAAGTACCGTGATTACTATTTCTTCCGTCCGGATGATGGCAGCGGTAAAGAGCCAAACAACTGGGTGTCTTTCTTTTCCGGTCCGGCTTGGAATTATTATGAGGAGCAGCAGTCCTGGGGTCTTCATTTATTCTCGAAAAAGCAGATGGACTTAAACTGGGATAATCCGTCAGTGCGTGATGACTTGGTGGATATGATTAACTGGTGGCTGGACAAGGGCGTAGACGGATTCCGTATGGACGTTATCAACTACATTTCTAAGCCGGAAGGCTTGCCAAACGGTAACGAAATGATTGGCCAAATGATGGAATTTACCGGGATTGAAAATTATTACTATGGTCCAAATTTACATAAATATCTGCATGAAGTAAGAGAACGTGCTTTTGAACCTCACGGCGCATTTTCTGTTGGTGAAACTCCGGGCATTGGCATGAATATGGCAAAAATGCTCACCGGAGAAGAGCGCAAGGAACTTGACATGGTGTTCAATTTCGACCAGCTGGAAACTCCGGGACATGTACGTTTTGACGATTATAAGTACGATTTGAATTATTACAGAGACTATATTATCCAGTGGATGGAGGGTTATGGCAGCAACTGCTGGATGTCGCTGTTCTATAATAATCATGACAACCCACGTATGATCAGCAAGGTCAGCACGAAGGAAGAGGATGCAGTGCCGCTGGCTAAGCTTCTTGCTACCATGCAGTTTACATTAAAGGGCACACCGTTTCTGTTCCAAGGTGACGAAATGGGGCTGGTGAATTATGAATTTGCTTCCATGGATGAAGTGACGGATGTGGAAGCCAAGGGTAAGTACGCCGAACTGTTAGAACAGGGAAAAACAGCAGAAGAAGCTTTTGCGGTTATCTTAGCCGGAACCCGTGAACACACCAGAGTGCTGCTACCGTGGAATGAATTCCCGGCAGGCACAAGACCGGAGCTGATACAAAAGGAAAAGCCGGAAGTGAGAGAGTTTTATAAGAAACTGATAGAACTGCGTCATAAAGAAAAAGCGCTGGTATATGGTAAGTTCAAAGTGCTTTGCAAGAAGAAAGACCGTTTTGTGTACAGCAGAAGCTTAAACGGAACGGAGTTTGTGATTGATTGTAATCTGGGTGATAAACAGAAAAAAGCTTGGAAGAGTGAGGGCTACGAACTGGTGCTTCCGGAGCAGGTGGCAGATCTGGCAATTCTACAGCCGTATGAAGCCAGGGTTTACCGTAAGAAATAGTTGTTTTTTCTCGATTTGACTTGTTCGAAACATCCTGTTGATGTAATCAAAAGAAGAGGTAAGGTACTCGTACCTTAACCTCTTCTTTTTAATTTTTAAATGTTTCGCAGTATTTGCTATAATCCAATAAGTCTCATCATATCTTCTTCTGGTGTGGAAATTGGAGCTATATTATAGTTCTTCATTAAGAAATCAAGCACATTAGGAGAAACAAATGCCGGTAATGTAGGTCCAAGTAAAATATTCTTAATACCAAGATGCAGCAATGTCAGTAAGATACATACCGCTTTTTGCTCATACCATGAAAGTACCATAGATAGTGGCAAATCATTTACTTCACATTCCAATGCTTCTGCAAGCGCTACTGCAACTTTGATTGCACTATACGCATCATTGCACTGCCCCATATCCATAATACGAGGAAATCCGCCTATGTCTCCCAAATCCAAATCATTAAATCTATATTTTCCGCAAGCAAGTGTAAGTACAATGCTATCACTCGGGGTCTGCTTCACAAACTCTGTGTAATAATTTCTTCCCGGTTTTGCACCGTCACAACCGCCTACAAGGAAGAAATGTTTGATTGCACCTGATTTTACAGCTTCAATTATAGCATTTGCATTTGATAAAACTGTATGTTGACCAAATCCGGTCATTACCTTTGTTCCGCCATTTATTCCTGTAAACTGAACATCTTCTTTATAACCGCCAAGTTCCAGTGCCTTTGTTATGACGGGTGTAAAATCCTTTTCGTCTCCAATATGAACGGTACCCGGATAGGAAACGACTTCTGTTGTAAATACACGATCTGAATAACTATCCTTTGGTGGCATTAAGCAGTTTGTCGTAAATAATATTGGTGCAGGAATGTTTGCGAATTCCTTCTGCTGATTCTGCCAAGCTGTACCCAAATTGCCTTTCAGATGTGTATATTTCTTCAATTCCGGATATCCGTGTGCCGGAAGCATTTCTCCATGCGTATAGACATTAACACCTTTATCTTTCGTCTGTTCCAATAACTGTTTTAAATCAAACAGGTCATGTCCCGAAATGACAATGAACGGTCCTTTTTCTACCTTGAGAGAAACACCGGTTGGTTCCGGATTGCCAAAAGTTTTTGTGTTTGCCTTATCTAAAAGGGACATACATTTTAAGTTAATTTCACCCGTTTGCAATACGATAGGTAAGAGCTCCTTCATCCCCCAATCTTTCATTCCGATTGCAAATAAAGCTTTATAGAAGAAATCAGTAACATCCTTGTCTGAATAACCTAAGACGGAGGCATGATATGCATATGCGGCTATACCACGAATACCAAAAAGAATCAAGGATTTCAGCGAACGGACATCTTCATCACCTTGCCAAATAAACTGCATATCAAAATTGTCATTTCTTCCGCAACAACTCGTACAACTAAAGCAATTAGGAACCAAACGTTCTTTTTCAGCATTTATTTTTCGAATCAAAGCTTCTATGGTTTGATTGTTAAAGTTCACGTTAGTAATTGTTGTAAACAATCCCTCAAGAATCAATTTGTCCGTAGTTTCGCTGATAAGGTCCTCATTGCCTGCTGTCGCTCTTGCTAAACCGATTAGCGCACCTGTAAGTTTATCCTGCAACCTGGCTGTGTCTGCTTTTTTACCACATACTCCCTGTACTCCAGTACAAGCGGTACATCCGGCAGTCTGTTCACATTGAAAACAAAACATTTTATTTTCCATTATAATGTCCTCCGTTCGTATTTATTCGAGAATCTTTCCGTCAGTAGAAATAGTAACAACACGCCAAGGAATAAACTTACCGCTTATCTGCAATGCCTGCTTTGTTGCGTATTCGATTCCTCCACAGCAGGGAACTTCCATACGAACAATTGTTACACTCTTAATATTATTTTTTATGATGATTTCTGTAAGTTTTTCGGTGTAATCACCCTCATCCAATTTGGGACATCCGATAAGTGTAATGTGGTTGCGAATAAATTCCTTATGAAAATTTCCGTATGCATAGGCTGTGCAATCGGCAGCAATTAATAGATTAGCTCCCTCAAAGTAAGGCGCATGAGGTGGCAACAATTTTATTTGTACCGGCCATTGCATAAGTTCTGAGTGTATCGTTGAAGTATGTGTATTACAATCACACGCTAATGTTTCATGTTCTATTTTCTGCTTTGAGGCTAGCACTGCTGCCTCATCATATGCCGGTGCTTCTCTTTTTTCAAAACTAATTGCACCTGTCGGGCAAGTTGGTAAGCAATCACCTAAACCATCACAATAATTTTCTTTAGTAAGTTTTGCTTTCCCGTCAATCATTTCTATTGCGCCTTCATGGCAGGCATCTGCACATGCTCCACAACCAATACATTTTTCTTCATCGATCTTGATTATTTTACGTACCATCTGAATTCTCCTTTTTCTATCAGTGTGAGTTTTATTTTCGATTGCACTAAGACACCTTTAATAAAGTTTTTTTTGACTTTATGATGGAATTATAATAGAATAATTAAAACAAGTCTGTTGTATTTACAACAAAGGAGTAATTTATGCAAAAATATGTTGATACATTAAAACGCTCTCAATTATTCTATGGGGTAGGGGATAGTGAAATTGTCGCAATGCTAAACTGCCTGCAAGCCAAAATGCTCATATTTAAAAAGGGAGATTATATATTTAGAGAAGGCGAACGCATAGACCATATCACTGTGCTGGTTGAAGGGAAGATATTGGTACAGCATGATGACTTTTGGGGCAATCGCAACATCGTTAATGTAATACGTGTTGGTGAAATGTTTGGTGAAGCATATGTTGCACCTGAAAGTGGAGCTCTTTTGAATGATGTTATTGCAGAAGAAGATAGTTCTGTTATTTTCTTTGATATTAAAAGAATCCTTACTGTATGTTCAACGGCATGTCGGTTTCACTCTATGGTGGTGCAAAACTTATTTTTTTCAATATCTGAAAAGAATAGGAGCCTTGTACAGAAAATCGGTCATATGTCCAAACGTTCCACACGTGCAAAGTTATTATCATATCTTTCAGATGAAGCGAAAAGGCACAATAGTAACCGGTTCACCATACCATTTAGCAGACAACAACTTGCAGACTTTCTATGCGTGGACCGCAGTGCAATGTCTAATGAGTTGTGTAAAATGCGTGATGAAGGACTTTTAAAATTTGATAAAAACGAGTTTATCTTATTATAAAGAACAGCCATCTCTTAGATTTTTCTAAAAGATGGCTGTTCAAATATAGTCGTTTCTTTTGCTATTTATAGAATTCTGCTAACTTCTTAAATGCTTCCAGCGCGCGTTCTACACGTTCTGTCGGTACACAGAAGGAGATACGTGTGTGGCCCGGACATCCAAAGCCGATACCTGGTACGATGAGCAGGTTGAAGTCCTTTGCCTTTTCACAGAATGCGATATCATCCGGAATCAGGGTTCTAGGGAAGATGTAGAAGGTACCCTGAGGTTCAACTACATGATAACCAAGTTCTCTTAAGCCCTTGGTAAGGATGTTCTTATTGGTTTCATAAATGCTGATATCAGCGGTTTCTCCGGCACATTCTGCACACACTCTCTGGAAGAGGCTTGGTGCGTTTACGTAGCCAAGGGAACGGCCTGCGCCCGCAACTGCGGCGTAAACTAATGGCTGGTCTTCTACGGAATCCGGCACAAGTACATAACCTAAACGTTCGCCCGGCAGGGAAAGGGACTTAGACCAGGAGTAGCAAACCAGGGTGTTCTTATAGTACTTTGGCAGGAACGGAATTTTTACACCGTCAAAAACGATTTCACGGTAAGGTTCATCGGAAATTAAGTAAATCGGGTGACCGAATTTTGCGGAAGCAGTCTCTAATACAGTGGCCAGCTTCTTTACGGTTTCTTCGGAATAAACAGCACCGCAAGGGTTGTTTGGGGAGTTTACGATAACTGCCATGGTGTGCTCGTTAAGTGCTGCTTCGAAAGCGTCAAAATCAATCTGGAATGCTTCAATGTCGGCAGGAATCAGTGTCATTTTTGCACCGGCGCCTTCAATAAATACTTTGTATTCCGGGAAGTACGGAGCAAATACTACAACCTCATCGCCGGCTCCCGGTGTGCAGATACCGTTTAAACAGCAGCAGAGAGCAGCAGCGGCACCAACAGTGATGTACAGGCTCTCCGGACGGAGATTCATATCAAAACGCTTGTTTAAGGAATCGGAAATGAGAGCGCGTACATCGGCATCACCCTGGGCGCTGGTGTAGCCATGGAGCACCACAGGATCCATTTCTTTGATTAAGCGCATTGCAGTTTCATTCACGCAGTCAGGTGCTGCCACACTTGGATTTCCGATGGAAAAATCAAAAATATTTTCTGCGCCTACTTCTGCTGCGCGGATTTTACCGAACTCAAATAATTCACGGATAACGGAACGCTGGGTTCCGAGACCAACCATTCTCTGATTTAACATGTTGTAGTCCTCCTAAATAGTAAATTGCGAGTATAAACAACTTCAGAACATGATTATAAAAATGCTCTATCATTGTTTAACACTTTAGTGTAATGATAGAGCAAAATCTTTATTATGTCAATAAACTATTTGTGAACGAAGAGAACTCCGAATGCTCCCGGACCGACATGACAACCGATGGTGGCGCCGATCTGTTTGCGGGAATGAAGGAGATAACCTGCATTTACTACTTTTGTCTCCAGGGATATACAGTTTTCCACACCATAGGAGTAGATGCTGTATATTGGATAGTCTTCGTCTATTTCGTATTCCTGCATCGCATTTAAAATGTAAGACATAGATTTATTTTTACCGACGCATTTGGCCATAACAGCTACCTCGCCCTCCGGAGTTACGGTGATAATCGGTTTCAGATTTGCTAAATTTCCGATGGCCGCTGCTGCTTTGCTGACACGGCCGCCACGGCACAGGTATTCTAAGGTATCCACCGCTGCAATAACTTTAGTACGTTTTTTTATGTCTTCTACAGCTGCTACAATTTCTTCGGCAGTAGCGCCGGCATCACGCATGGAACACGCCTTGTTTGCTAAGAAGCGGATTAAGTGAGTGGCGGACAGGGAATCCACAATATGGATTTTGTCGTAATCTGCCATGCTTTTTGCCAGGTAGGCACTCTGACAGGTGCCGCTCAAAGCGGAAGATAGCAGGATACAGATAACTTCGTCACCGGCTTCTTTTGCTTCCTCAAAATGTTTCAGGAAAACCTCGGGAGATGGTTGGGAGGTTTTTGGAAAACCTTTACTTTCTATTAGCCATTCATAGAGCTGGTCTCTAGAAATATCTACGCCGTCCAGATATATTTTGTCATCTAAATTAATATTTAAAGAAGCAAGAATCATTTGCTTTTTATCAATTTCTTCTTTCAGGTAATCGGCAGAAGAGTCTATAATGATTCGAATCATGGGAATAATCCTTTCCGGGTTATTTTATTATTTCGCCGGCAACATCGGAGATGCCGTTTAACGTATCAATGATTTCCAAAGTTTTTTCTTCACCGAGTTTTTCAATGATATCATCCAAAAGCTTTAAAATTTGCTCGTGTTGTTTTAAATAAGCATTGGATTGTTCGGTAGTAAGACGGACAAATATTTTACGTTTGTCCTGTGGGGAACGTTCTCTGGTAATCAGATTTTTATCTTCCAGCTGGGTTAAAATCCGGTTCATTTGTGATTTTAAGATTTTTGTCTCGGCACAAAGGTCTGTAGCGGTCAAGGCGTGTGATGGTTGTTCGGTGGCATTCCGGTACAGAATATTACAAATCAGAGATTCGTTATAGGACATTTCCGAAACCAGTCGGCTGTTATTGATGGCAGTGGAAATTTTCAGCCAGGCGCTGAGTAAAACCTCATTTAGTTGCATAGTATCACTTCTTTCTTTAGATAAATCACATGGAACGAAACGTTCACAGTGTGAACAGTTCAAAAGTGATACTATCATACGAGGACATTTTTGTCAAGAGAAAACAGCATTCGCGGATTGCAGACATGTAGTCCTCAGGTAATTTTGAATATGCTCTCTTTTTTAGACGTTCGTAGTTTTGCGGAGGGTTCCAAGAGGTCTTGTCACAGAAGGGATGAATTTGCGACTTCTTTTAACCACTTGTTTGAGGCAAAGATGATGCTTGGATGAAATTTGATTCGCCAAAAAGTGCAACGCACTTTTCAAAAAGGGTAGTTAAGGCGTTCTCGGATAAATATGTTTATCCAGAGACGCCCTGACTACCCTTTTATGAAAGCGTCTATAGGACGCTTTTGGCAATCAAATTCAATTAAATCAGAAAAAATTGCGCCGAGTTGTGGTAAAGGAAGTCACAAATTCATTAATCATCTTTGTGACATACCGATTGGCTAATCCTCCTGAAAAACTTAAGAGTCTGAAAAAGAGAGCATATGAAAAAACCGAGGACTGCATAGCTGCAATCCTCGGTCAAAAGTGTTTTATTATGCGTCATGAATTTCGCTGTGTAATTCCTGTAAGGATTTTACTTGACTGTTTCCGTGCTTTCTCAGATAGTGGATACCGTCTGCGGTAGCCTTTGCTGCAGCAACGGTTGTCATGTAAGGAACCTTTGCCTTGATGGCAGCTTTACGCAAGTAGCTGTCATCGTTTACACTGTCTTTTCCAACCGGAGAATTGATGATTAAGTCAATCTTTCCATTTGTAATTAAATCCTTAATGTTTGGACGACCTTCGGAAAGCTTGTTTACCTTAGTTGCAGGAACACCGTTGGCATTCAAAATGTCACAGGTTCCGCCGGTAGCAAGAATCTTGAAACCATCATTTGCAAGACTTCTGGCAACTTCTACAACTTCTTCTTTATCCTTGCGGTTTACAGAGATAAGGACTGTTCCTTCTAATGGAAGCTTGGACTGTGTACCTTCCTGTGCCTTGAAGAATGCTTCACCATAGGAAGCGGAGAGACCTAAAACTTCACCGGTGGAACGCATTTCCGGTCCGAGAAGAGGGTCTACTTCAGGGAACATATTGAATGGGAATACTGCTTCCTTAACGCCGTAGTTTGGAATTACCTGCTCCTTTAAGTTTGGAACAGGAGATGGCTTGCCGGTAAGCTCAGAAGTAATAATCTCTGTAGCCAGAGGCACCATGCGGATGTTACAAACCTTGGAAACAAGCGGAACGGTACGGGATGCTCTTGGGTTAGCCTCAAGCACATATACCTTGCCGTTTTCGATGGCGTACTGCATATTCATTAAGCCCTTAACGTGCATTTCTTCAGCAATCTTTCTTGTATATTCCTTGATGGTTTCCACATTCTCAGGAGAGATATGTACGGAAGGAAGGATACAAGCGGAGTCACCGGAGTGTACGCCGGCAAGCTCGATATGTTCCATAACCGCAGGAACGAAAGCGTGGG
>JAGAQI010000024.1 GCA_017622795.1 Lachnospiraceae bacterium | reverse complement strand
TTTTTCAGTGCCGGTTTTGACCGTCCGAAAGACATCACTCCACAAGAGGATTCACGAATCAAAGAACGATTAGTACTCTTCGAGGAAATCTACTCGTCCATCAGCTCCGGATATAGCAAAAACTATATGCTTTATGCCACTACCAGTCTTTTCCATTTTTTAGGTTCCATGAAGTTTATTGGTGAATATCGGGATTGCGGTTCTATGCGCAATGGTTGCAGAAGCAAGGATGTGGTGCAAATAGCGATTCATTTCATGCAAGAAAATTTGAGCAAAACCATTCGCCTAGCAGATATCGCTGCGGAAGTAAACCTCTCAGTTTCCTATTTCTCCAATCTGTTTGAAGAAAAGACAGGCTCCTCTCCTCTTCGATATCTTACCTATCTCAGAATACAGGAAGCCTGTCACTACCTGGATTTTACTAACCTAAAAATTAACCAAATAAGTCCCTTGGTAGGCTATGAGGATTCTCTTTATTTCTCCCGGTTATTTACTAAGACGATGGGGATGCCTCCATCAGCTTATAAAGAAAAGAAAAAAGGTTAAGACTTACACCATCTACCAACAGTCGGTCCGGAAAGGGGCAACCGGGAGCCCGTTCTCTCCGTACAAATTACAATCCGGATTATCTGCCCAGCCATAACGTGCAGCAAGAGGGGCAGGAACTTCAGTAGAAGAAAGTATAATTTTTCCATCATGGACCATAGCCTCTGCCGGATAAAATACACGGTCCGGCCCTGCAATGGTAAAGCCTTTTAAAGTTGTACCTTTAATCTGAAATCCATCTTGCTTTTGTCCGAAATCCAATTCCATCTTGTTCCCCTTAATTATATAATTTTGGAATACAGGAGCCGAACTTGAAACATTTTTTCCATAACTACCGGCCAGGGCAACCAAAGCTAAACGGCGTCCCACCTCTTGCTTATTCTTAGGATGAATATCATCAGCCAAACCAATATCAATGGTCACGGCCATACCAACTTGGTCAAGTTTTAATGCTTTAGTTTGCGCTTCACGCAAAGCCGCCCATTCGGAATCCGGCTGTATTTTCTTGGATTCCATAAAATTAGCCAATTGTACAAAATAAAAGGGGAAATCACTCCGCCATTGTCGGCGCCAATCCGTAATGAGAGCAGGAAACAAATCTCCATATTGTTCTGAACGACCTACATTAGCTTCACCTTGATACCATATTACTCCTTTAATGGGAAAAGCAGTCCATGGTTTGACCATCGCATTGAACAGCACCGTAGGGTAACTGGAGCTTTGAACGGGAGAAACCGGTGCAGGTGGAAATCCTTTTAAAGAAAGTCCGATACGATATTTCCAGTCTCCAGCCAAACTGATCCGCTTTCCATCAGCTTCTACATAAAGTTCCTCCGCCTTGCCATGAATACCGCCTTCTCCACCAAAATCAGAAACACGAACAGTAAGAACCGCCTTACCAGCCTTCACTAGTTTTGCAGGAATGGTATAAGTACGCGGTGTCATATAGCCTGCCCCTCGGGCAATCTCCACCCCATTAAAATAAGTGATATCTTCATCATCAATCATTCCTAAATTTAGTTTTAACGGTTTACCAATCCATTCTGCTGGAATTTCAAAACTACGACGGAACCATACTACTCCATCAAAATTTTTCAATCCATTCTTTTCCCAGTAATCAGGAAGGCACATATCCCACCATTGTCCTTCTGACAAGTCCGGTGCAATCCAGCAAGGCTTATCTTCCTCCATTCCCTTATCTTCCTTAGAAAAAAGAGATTGCCACTCAGAGCGCTCTTGATTATAGGCCTTTTCCATACGAATAGGGTCAAAGTCCAATTGTTCCATCTTAGCCAACTCTTCACGAAAGCCCAGCACCTGTTTCAATGTTTCATAGCTGATCCACGCTTCAGCAGGCGTTCCTCCCCACGTACAGTCAATCACACCCACAGGGACATTTAATTCTTTCCATAATGAACGGGCATAAAAATAAGCGAGTGAAGAGAATTCAGGAATTGTGGCGGAAGAACATTCCTGCCAACCTCCCATAGTAGACTCCATATCACTCAACGGAATTACTGAAGTATTCTTCTTCACTTGAAACAAACGGATAGAAGGATAATTCGCCTCCGTTATCTCCTGCTCATAATTCATGACTTTCCCCCAACCCGCAACAGGCATCTCCATATTAGACTGACCAGAACAAAACCATACCTCTCCCACCATTACATTTTTTAATTGCAATTTCTTACCATCCGTAAATGTCAACGTATAAGGCCCTCCTGCAGCAGGAGTAGGCACAGACAAACTCCAATAACCGTCCTTATTCACCTGAGTCACATACACTTCATTATTCCAGCCTGTAGTTACTTTTAAGATTTTACCCAATACCGCTTTACCATGAAAAGTAACCTCCGTATTTTGCTGAAGAACCATATTGTCCGTAAAGTAAGCGGGTAAGACCACCTTGGCGTAAGAATTTACATACGCCAAGAGAGAAACACATAAAAACAATATTTTATCTGATTATCCGTTTATGCACCTGTTATATTCGCAATTACTAGTCTGTCAAAGAGTTTGTCTCCAAAATACCGTCTGTTTAATTTGTAAATAAACTCGTTGAGATACAACTGTAAGTATTTCCTTTTGATTTTATGGTAG
>JAGAQI010000023.1 GCA_017622795.1 Lachnospiraceae bacterium | reverse complement strand
CTTTTGAGATGGAAAATTACCCTGCTCCATCTGCAGTACAACTTTTTACGATGCTCTTCCATCGAGAAACATTACTGTTCTACTTATATTATAACCGATTTAGTTGAAAATGCAACTAAAATTAATAAATCCAAATCACAAAATTATCTCATACTTGTAATCTTTCATAACAATATCTGTCCCTCGTTTTTTATACGTGCTTTCACTGACAATTTTTCCGCCGCATTTCTGTGCCACACGATTAGAAGCAATATTTTCCTGCCCTACAAAAATAGTTACTTTCTCCGCTCCCTGACTTCGGGCATAATCAATGAGTCCCCCGGCAATTTCCGTTGCATAACCCTGACGCCAAAACTTTTTATGTACACAGTACGCAATATCATATACCTTTTTGTCTTCACTTATCATGAAACTGCAGGTTCCTACCCGTTCCAAAGAATCCTTGAACACAGGAATTAAATAGCAGCATTCTTCATCCTCGCCTAGGCCTTCTAACATTTTCAGATATTCCTCATCGATTTCTTCTTTTGCCTCATCCGGCAAATACTGTCCCATCTCCGGATTGTTCCAGATACTATATGCCCACAAAGCATCGTCTTTTGTAAAGCCTCGCAGTAGGAGTCTTTGGGTTTCAATGGTTTGTATTTTCATTTTCTCCTTCTCCAATCACTATAACTCATTTTTCACTTATAAACTCATCAATTTTCTTAAGCAATTTTTCATCCGTCTGATACGAAAAGTCATCCGCATTGATTTCTACCCAATCACCCACAATTTCTTCTTTTCTTGTCCGCTCAAGATAACTTTTGAAATCTTCATATACATCCAGTGTTGTACTCAAATGCACCGGATGTCGGTTTTCATTTTGCATCCGGTTAAGATAGCGCTGATGCAAAACATCCGCATTTCCACGAAGCACTACTGTCAAAACTTCATAACCTTTTTCTTTTGCCATCTCATGCAGACGTTCCAGTTCTCCTGTATGAAAATTCGACTCTAAAATCAGTGGTTTATTCAGCCTTGCAAATTCCGCAAACAGAAACATCATTAGTTCCATGGTTGCCTTGGAAAGCTTTAAGTTTTCTTCTCTGTTTGTAAAGCCAATGGTATCTCCAAGCACTTCTTTTATAGAATCTTTGCCATACATGCTGATACCATATCTCCCGGAAAGAATATTTGCAAATGTGGACTTTCCAGTAGCCAGGTCGCCCATAATCACTAGTAATTTACTCATTTCTTAATTCTCCTTAACTATCCTGACGGTCAAAACTCATTCAACATATTATAATACCACATACCGCACTCTATTTCCACATAAAAAAGGACCTGCCAAACGGCAAGTCCTTAACATGCCAACACTCTTATAAATGATAAATCAAATTTAAACAATCGGGCAATTCTTCATCAACATATCCACTATCGACAAATCCAACTTTTTCATAAACATGTATTGCTGCAGTGTCATCCCGATTTACGCAGACTTCCACACCACCATATCGACCTTCCTGTTTTAGAAGATTTAAAATTTGTCGTAATGCTTCTGTTCCATACCCTTTGTTTTGAAACCGTTCATCAATCATGAACTGTTGTAAATCATAGTTAAACGGTTCCTCTGTAAAATCCCGGACTAAAGCAACACCAATCATTTGTGAATCATCAGCAATACCAAATACCCGCGCATTACAGTTTCGATAAATGTATCCTCTCGCAATAATTCCGGTTGGACGGTCCAAAAATTTTTGTTGATGCTCATTCACGCTAAGTTTAATAATGTCCATCCAATTTTCCTCATTCACATCAATTAAATGTATCATATTTTTTCCTGTCTCCTTTCATCCGCTTACTGTTTTTTGCAAGTTCTTTATGCCATTTTGCCTTATCCCGCATATAAGCTGTTTTATCGTCAGAATATTTGGCTTCATTTTTCAGTTTCAGATAACTCTGCCAACGTTCCAAGGATAAATTTCCATCCTCTAATGCCTGTTTTATGGCACATTCCGGTTCTGTGTTATGCTTACAATCAGAAAACCTGCATTTTCCTAAATACTGTTTCACATCCTCAAAGGCTTCACCGACTCCAGTGGAAATATCCCACATACCAATGCTTCGCATTCCCGGAGTATCAATAATCATTGCGCCATTTTCTAACGTAATAAGCTGCCTGTGGGTTGTAGTATGGCGCCCTTTGCTATCATCCTCACGTATGCCGTTGACACACATGATTTCTTCGCCCGCCAACGCATTTACAAGACTTGATTTTCCTACACCGGAAGAGCCCAAAAATACCACCGTCTTTCCCGGTTGCAGATATTTTTTCAGATTCTCCATGCCGTAACCTGTTTTGGAACTGACCTGATGCACTGCTACTCCCGGTGCAACAACGCCAATACTTGCCACATATTCCTCATAATCTTTTACCAAATCTGCCTTTGTCAGCACAACAACCGGAGTTGCACCGGACTGCCATGCCAATGTCATATATCTCTCCAACCGTTTCGTGTTAAAATCATGATTCAACGATTGCATGATAAACACATAATCAAAGTTTGCTGCCACTGCCTGTTCTCCCCGTCCCGGCGTTGGGTCCAAACGTGAAAAGAATGTTTTTCTTGGCAGTGTTTTTATAATCTGACTGTCACCGTTAGCAATATAGTTAATTAGTACAAAGTCACCTGTAGTTGGAAATTCCTCCAATTCCACATAATACTCTTTTGTTTTCAATCTCGCATAAATTTCACCATGTTCACATATCAACTGATAACGTTCCCTATGAACAGCCGTTATTCTCGCTGTTATAATTATATTTTTTTCTAAATTCACCTATATAATCCTCCTGTATTTTAACTATTTCTCTTAACATCATTTTCATAATTAACAACACTTCCTTTCCTTCTTTTTTTCTAAAAAAGGGTACAAAAATACCGTAGAAAGGTAACCCTGACAGTGGCTACCTCCTACGGCTAAAAATGAACATAAAAATAACACACCTTTAAAGTGTGCTACAACCGACAGTTATAGTATTCACGAAAGGTTCCTAATAACGGCACAACAATAAAGAGGTCTGTACCTCCGCATCACTTGCACCCTTCTTATTCAGTTATGCTACAATTACCTCGCTTAAAAATCTCATAATTCATTTCTCCTTTCGTATCTGCTTTTGCAGATTTATTTTCTTTAGTATATCGTTCGAAGACTCAGTTGTCAACTGGTTTCTTTCTTAGTTACGCTTCTGCTTCGTTTACCTTCCCCACCAATTTCGCGCGCCAACGTTCAGTGCTTTCCCGGTGGCTCCAAGGTTTCTTTTGTAACGATATGGATGCGTTTGGTGTTTTGGCAGACTGTCTGAGTCGGAGTGTTAATATCGTATCCTTCGCATTTTGGTGCTTTCAAAAAGTGCACAGCACTTTTTAAGAAAAAGATCCAGGAGTTGTGGACACTGCATGTGTCTGACAACTCCTGACTTTTTCTTGAAAGATACATCCGCAGGATGTTTTGAAAGCACCAAATATAAAGCAGCATTCCCCTTCCAATCCGACGACGAGTTTCTGCAAAACACCGATAAGCAGACATGGTCCTCGTTATAAAAGATAACTTGGCAAGCCCCCGTGGAAAGTAGCTGAGTTGGAAGAGAAATTGGCGGGAAAGATGCAAAAAAGGCCGCGGTCCCGGCGGATGGAATCCGTCAGGGCTGCGGCCCAAAACCTTCGCTAACGAAGACCTAAATTTTTAGTTCTCACTATAAATAACTGTCAAATCCGGATGAAGCTGCAGAATGGAAGCAGGAACAGCCGGTGTGATTGGTCCAAAGAATGCCTTTTCTACGATGTCCTTCTTGTTCTTGCCGTTGGCAATTAAAAGAATCTTCTTAGCGCTCATGATGCCGCCCATACCCATGGTAACTGCCTTTCTCGGAACATCTGCCTCAGATGCGAAGAAACGCGCGTTAGCTTCGATGGTGGATGGATCAAGGTCTACCACGTGAGTCGCCTTTTCGAAGTAGGAGTCCGGCTCGTTGAAACCGATGTGACCGTCAAGACCGATACCAAGTAACTGAAGATCAATGCCGCCGCTCTGCTGAATCAGTGCATCGTATGCTTCACATTCCTTCTGAAGATCTGCTGCGCAGCCATTAGGAACGTTGGTCTTTGTTACATCGATGTTAATCTTTTCGAACAGGTTGGTGTTCATAAAGTAACGGTAGCTCTGGTCGTTGGAACCGTCAAGACCTACATACTCGTCAAGGTTGATGGAAGAAACCTTGGAGAAATCTACTTCGCCCTTTGCGCACTTTTCAGCAATCTTTGCATAGGTACCAAGTGGGGAAGAACCTGTAGCCAGACCAAGTACACAGTTAGGCTTCATAACAACCTGTGCACAGATAAGTGCTGCTGCCTTTGTGCTTAATTCATCGTAATTGTTTACTTTAATAAAATTCATACTGAAATCCTCCAAACAATTTAAAATATGCTGTCATAAGTCTTATAATTCCTGCTTACACTCTCTTCACCACGGTCTTCTGATCCTTCACAATGCAGTCTGCAGGATACACGCCCCGGAGTGATGTCAAAGGATAAACCGTAGTGTTCTTACCGATTACGGTACCCGGATTGATCACGGAACCGCAGCCTACATCGGCGCCGTCTGCCAGAATGCCGCCAATTTTTCTAAGGCCGGTTTCGTAATCTTCCTCACCGTGGATTACCACTGCCTTACCGTCGGACTTTAAGTTGGAACAAATGGTGCCGGCACCGGTATGTGCCTTATAACCTAAGATGGAATCGCCAATGTAGTTGTAATGCGGAGCCTGCACCTTATCTAATAAAATACAGTTCTTAAACTCGGAAGAGTTACCCATAACACAGCCTTCACCGGTAATTACACTGCCTCGGATATAGGCCCCCGGACGTACCTCTGTATTGGAACCGATGATGGTCGGACCCTCGATGGTAGCGGTTGGATAAATCTTTACATTTTCACCAATCAGCACATCATCCGCCAGCTTGGTATATCCGGGAATCCCTTTTTCAATTAAATCTAAAATATAGCCCTTAATCTTTGGAAGCATCTCCCACGGATACTCGCAGTTTTCAAACAAATCCACTAAATATTCCGGCTGGGAAGCGTATAAATCCTTTGTTTTTACCAGTTTATTCAACGCTGTGACCTCCTTCGATAATTACCTTAATAATCATATCTGCATATTCTACGCACTTTTCCTGGGTTTCACTTTCAATCATTACACGGATTACCGGTTCGGTACCGCTCTGACGAAGAAGCGCTCTACCCTTTCCTGCAATGAGTTTTTCTACTTCATCCTTTGCTGCAAGCACATTGGCGTCGGAAAGAACTGCTGCCTTATCCTTCACACGGATGTTCTTTAAATACTGTGGATAGAGCTTAATCGGCTCAGCCAGCTGCGCCAGAGAAGACTTGGAATCGCAAATTTCTTCTGCAATCATAATCGCGGTTAAAATACCGTCGCCGGTAGTTGCATACTTTTTCATGATAATATGACCGGACTGCTCGCCGCCGATAGCATAGTCATTTGCCTGCATACACTCATAAACGAAGCGGTCGCCCACCTGGGTCTGCACGCAGTTAATACCGATTTCCTTTAAGCTGTTTACAAAACCGCTGTTGGACATAATAGTAGTAACTACGGTATTGTCATTTAAAGTTCCTCTTGCCTTCATTCTCTTACCGAGAATATAAATCATGGCATCACCGTCTACTTCGTTGCCGTTTCCGTCCACAGCGATACAACGGTCTGCATCACCGTCAAAGGCGAAGCCTAAATCCAAATGCTTATCCTTTACCAGCTTCTTTAACTTCTCAATATGGGTGGAACCGCAGCCCTCATTACAGTTTAAGCCGTCCGGTTCGTCACCGATAACGTAAGTCTGGGCACCGAGGGCACTGAATACCGCATTAGCAATGTTCCAGGAAGCACCGTTGGCACAGTCCAGTCCGATTTTTAACTTCTTGTAGGAGTTGGATGCTACGGAGATTAAGTAGCCGATGTAACGGTTTCTGCCCGCGGAATAATCGTGGATGCAGCCAATTCTTGCCTTCTGGGCCAACGGAAGATCATCTCCGGTTACGCCTAAAGTCTTTAAATCGCCGTCAATATAAGCTTCAATTAACATGGTAGTTTCATCATCCAGCTTTTCGCCGTGGGAATTGATTACCTTAATGCCGTTATCCTGATATGGATTGTGGGATGCAGTAATCATGATACCGCAGTCAAACTCATCTTTACGGGTTACATAGGAAACACCCGGGGTGGTGATAACATGCAGCATATAAACATCTGCACCACTTGCAGTGAGACCTGCAACGATGGAGTACTCTAACATGTAGCTGGAACGGCGGGTGTCCTTACCGATAACGATGCGAGGACGGTAACCGGTTTTGGTACAGCCGGAAAGCTTGGAAGCATAGTACCAGCCAAGGAAGCGGCCAACTTTATATGCCTGCATGGAGGTCAAATTGACATTTGCCTCCCCACGGAAACCGTCAGTACCGAAATACTTTAAGGTTCTTGGCTCATTTGCCGGTCTTCTGTTAATTTCAATTTTATCAAGCAGTAACTCATCAGTGGATACACTGAAGATTTCTGCCAGCTGTAATACTTTGTCAATCTGCGGAAGTGCCTGATCCATTTCCCACTTGGATACAGATTGTCTGGAAACACCGAGGGTTTCCGCCAGCTGCTCCTGGGAAATATCTGCGGCTGTTCTGAGTTGAATAATCTTTTGGCCGATGGTCATGATAAAAATCTCCTTTTTCTAATTATCTTATCTTGATACCCATTATATCAAGTCGTTTTTGTAGTTACAAGCAACTTAACAATGCACTTTTCGCAACCGTCAGTTGCATTATATTCCTCTTTTCTGTTTTTGTCCACTGAAAAATGCTGCTTTTTGAACATTTTTATCCTTTTCTTGCAAACTAAAGTTTACAAAAGGAGTGTTTGTCCGGTTTGACCCGGATAACACTCCTCTTCCTTTTTAATTAATCACAGCGTAATTTCACCGGTATAGTTGGTTTCAAAAATTCTTTTAATCTCAGTCGGGTCTTTTGTTTGTCCCAAAGCCCAAATAAGCTTCGTCACCGCAGCTTCGGTGGTCATATCATAGGCACTGATCACTCCTTTTTCCAATGCTAACTGACCTACCTGGTAAATAGATAAGTCACTTCGCTCATACAGACACTGGCTGGAAACCACTACGGAAATTCCGTGTTCCACCATCTTTGCCAGCTTGGAAATCAAGTCGCGGTTAATGAAATGCAGACCACCTGCACCAAAAGCCTCAATGACAATTCCTTTATAATTCATTTGAAGAAGCACATCAAAAATCTCAGGATTTAAACCCGGTGTCAGCTTAATTAAAAACACATCCGGACACAGGGAATCTAACAATTCACACTTTCCCAAAGGATTTTTCAACAGCTTCTCATTGATATTTAAACCATTGGAATCAATGACCGCCACGTTTTTGCAATTCACACTTTCAAAGGCATCAAAACCGGTAGTACGCACCTTTACCGCCCGGCATCCCAAAATGATTTTCCGGTTGAAGCTTACGAACACGCCCGGCGTACCGCTGGCTGCCATGGCAAAAGCATACCGCATATTGTCTGCTGCATCCGTAAGAGGGTGGCTCATCGGCAATTGGGACCCGGTAAGCACCACCGGAATCGGCAGATTTTTTAGCATATAGGACAAAATCGATGCCGTATATGCCATGGTATCGGTACCATGGGTGATGATGATTCCGTCATAATCCTTATGATGCTCATATACGCTTCGGGCAATGATGACCCACTCCTCCGGCTGGATGTTAGAGCTGTCCAGATGTAGGATGTCCTTGGTTGTTATCTCATAGTTTTCTGCCACACCTACCAGATAAGGAAGCAATCCGCCGGCTCCTACCGCAGGTTCCAGACCGTTTGCTCCCGCCTCGGAAGCAATGGTTCCGCCGGTGGCAAGTACTAAAATTTTCTTTTTCATAATTGACTCTCTCCTAAAACATAGTATAATTACTATTGTATTTTAACTATACCGAAAATAACGAAAAAAAACAATAGGAGGATTCCATGAAACAATTCACTCTTACCGTTGAAAATTATATGGTAGTTCCGGTGGACAAGGTAAAAAATGGAAGCTTTAAGCCTGCCACCTTGGACTGCTTTTTACTTGACAAAGAAGATATCCCTGCCACAGACGAGCTGCGCCCTGCCATTATCATTTGCCCGGGCGGCGGCTATGAACATCTTTCCGAACGGGAAGGTGCACCTGTAGCAAAGAAATTTAACACCCTTGGTTTTTCCACCTTTGTGTTAAAGTATCATATTGCACCGTTTGAGTTTCCGTCCTCTCTTTGCGACCTGGCAGTTGCTGTGCGCACCGTACGCCAGAATGCTGCAGAATGGGGCATCGACCCAGAACGCATCGCAGTAGCAGGCTTTTCCGCCGGCGGCCATCTGGCAGCCAGTCTCTGTATTCACTACAAGAAAGAATGGCTTTCCAGCTATTTGGATAACTGTGCTCCGGAAGAAATTATGCCAAATGCCTGTGTACTCTCCTATCCGGTCATAACCTCCGGCGAATTCGGACACCAGGGTTCCTTTGAAAACTTACTGGGCATGCAGTCCGATGCCGACAAAGCAAAGAAATATAAGCAGGATTTAGTAGAGCTTGTAACACTAGACCGTCACGTTACCGAAGACGTTCCGCCAACCTTCCTTTGGCACACCTACGAGGACTCCTCCGTTCCGGTAGAAAACTCCCTGCTTTACCTGAGTGCCCTGATTGAAAAGGGCGTGCTGGCAGAGTTCCACATGTTCCCATTTGGATGCCACGGTCTGGCCCTTTGCAATGAAGAAACTTCTAACGGAGAAGAAAAATACATCCAGCCGGACTGTGAAGGCTGGCCGGAAATGGCAGCAAAGTTTTTAGATAAGGCAATGTAAAAAATAATACCCATGCTGACCCGCTCATCGCTAACGGTCTGCATGGGTATTATTTTTTTACTAAGCGTTATTGTTTATCCTTCCAGTACCTTGAACAAATCCGTACCAAAGCTAGTATAGGTCGGTTCACCCGGCAGCATCTTAAAGGTTCTGGTGCCGTTTTCGGTACGTTCTGCCACCAGGAAATGACTGCCGTCTTTTGCTTCGTCATATTTTTTCTTTGCTAACTGATACAAGTGGGTTACCATCATGGTCGTGATGTTCTTTTCATAAAATGCATTGATAATATTCTCTGCTATTTTAGAGCCCTCTTTTTCAGTGGTACTGGCAAAGGATTCGTTTAATAAAAACAGGCTGTTTGGCACTGCTTTGTTAATCATATTGCTCATACGCTGCAGTTCTTCACTTAAACGGCCGTTATTCAAATGCTCATCTTCATTACGGGTAAAGTGAGTAAAAATCTGCGGATACAGCGGTGCAGAAAATTTACTGGCCGGCACCGGCATTCCGCACTGCATCAGTACCTGAGCGATACCGTAGCTTCTAAGGAAGGTAGACTTACCTCCCTGGTTTGCACCGGTAATAATGGTCATGCGGTTATTTGGCAGTGTAATCGAATTCCCTACCGGCTTTCTCTGGGTATATACTGCCATGGAAAGCTCATACAGCTGCTCAAAGGAAGCATCCTTGGAACCAACCGGCTTCGGCTCCGGCATCTTTAAAGTAACATACAGCTCATCCATACGCTTCATGAACTGTACCACACCCGTGTAAAAGGAAATCTCTTCACAGTAATGCTCATAAAACACCATCATTTTCTGCAGATACGGTTGGAAGATGGTAATAATCTGCCCCAGCGTTTCTTCCGCCAGATGATTGACATCCTCCTGCAGGGTAACATCCGTACCAATCAAAATAGCGTTTCTCTTTAAAAATGTCAGGTAAAAATTTTCCAAACCGTTCTTCTTTGCATCCCCGTTCGGCCGGATAAAATTCAGCTCCGCCTTTTCCATTTTCATTCCGCCGCCAAACTGAAAGGTGTAACCCGCTTCACATCCGATGGTCAGGGAATTTGCCTCTCTAAGGCGCTCCTTAATACTTTCCAGCGGCATCTCTTTTAAACGTTCCAGAAGATTCTGCACGCCCTCCGATTGCCAGGCATCCTTCTTTTGCAGCAACAGTTCCCTGATTTTTAACAAATCATCCTGCCCCTGCATCAGATAATTCAGGCATTCAAATAACTCACTTGTTTTTCTTGTGGATTTAGTGCGGTTGCTCTTTATTGCCGCCTTTAAATCTTTTAATGCTTTGTTCTGACGCACCGCAATGGCATAAAAATCCTCCAGCATAGCATCCTGACGGCGCAAATCCCTAAGAACCTCCTGACGGTAGAAAATCTCTTCCGGAGTTGTCAGCGGAAGCATCATTACCCGGCGTACCTTTTCAAAAATCAGGTCATCCTGTTTTGCCATGGTTTTAAAGATAATGTCTAAGTTTAAGTCCTTAATCACATCCCTCGGAAAGGCGTAGCTTTTCTTTCCGTCAGTAGAAGAATCCTGATATAATAAATAAGGTTCCATTATGACAACCTCCTTATAATCTCTTCATATTCCAGATGGAATTTCTTTACAAGGGCATCGGAATAACCGTAACCCTGGGCCTTCATCGGAAGCATGCGGTAACTGCGCTTGCTCTCTTCTCCCGGCTCCAGCTGAGCCACCAGACTGATAATGTTATCCGCTTCCTCAGCCAGTTCCTGAATATGGGTAACATAAATACCGTAACACTCCCTTGCCAGGAAGGATTCCATAACCTTACGTCCCATAATCATGGCATCATGGGTTGTCGCCGTGGTAAACAACTCATTCAGCACAACAAAACAGTTACGGTTACTGTCCTTACGCATCATCGGAATAAGACGGTTGATTTCCTCCTTAAGCTTGCCGGAATTGGACTGCAGGGTTTCTTCTGCTTCAAAGTGGGTGGATATTCCGCTAAACATCGGCATATGAAACGCTTCTGCATTTACCGGAAGACCCATCAGTGCAAAATATACCGCCTGGCCCATGGAACGGGCAAAGGTAGTTTTTCCTCCCTGATTCGGTCCGGTTACTACAAAAAAGCAAGGATGATTCTTCATGGAAAAATCATTGGACACGACTTCATAGTCATTTAACTCCTGCTTCCAAACCAGTGCAATGTCATATACTTCCCGTCCGGTAAATTCTCCGTTTTCTGATGTAGTTGCCATTCCCATCGGATATCCCATGCCGAGAGTTCTTGTTCTGAATTTCTGAAAACACAAATAAAACTGTACTTCCTCTTCAAAATCTAAAATCACCTTTGGATAAATATCAGGAAAGTTCTGCTTAAATCCGTTGATTTCCTCAAATACCTTTGGCTTACTCTTCTTTAGAATCCCCACCAATACATGCTCCAGTGTGGATGTTTTTAACGGTTCCGGGAAAATATCCCGCATATATAAGTATTGCTCTTGTGGTTCCACATCAAGCAGTTTCGCCAGCTCTTCAAAATAATTTTCTACCGGCTTTTTTTCTTTTCTTTCACGCTTTTTAGTGGCTTCCTTTTCTTCGGATACAATTAACTTATCCTGATCGATAGAAAGTGTAAACTTAAGCTCGGAAAAAAAGCTGTTTGCCCGGTCAAGTGCCGATACAAATCCGGTTTCTTCCTGCTTTTTCAATTCTTCCTTTATGTAGGTATAAAATTCTGTCAGGCCTTCTGAAGAAATACGCTCAATAATTTCACCCAGCTCCTCATCAAGCTTTAATAATGCCTCACGATAAAAAGTTGCCGCCCGTAAATGATAGGTCGCAATTGCTATCACTCCCCGGCTTTCCAAAGAAAGGTTATAAATCTTTCTGGATTCCGCCAGCCTTCTGCAAAAACTCCAAAGCACGGTACAAAGCGCTTCCGACTCCATGTCTTTACAAATTTGCTGCCGGTACCGGATGATTTCTTCCGCTCCCGGAAACGTATAAAAATACGGTGCTGTTTTATAGCCTTTACTTTGCTCTAAAATCTTCTCCACCAGATAGTCCAGCTGCAGGTCCTTGAAAAAATCCGGTTCCGCTTTTACAATGTCAACTTTATAACTGCCGAACAATATACTTTGAAACCCCATAATACCCTATCTCCCTTCTCTCCCACAATATTCTACTGTTATTGTAACACATTACTGCCATAAAGTACAAATCGAAAAAGAAGAACCCCTCCGCATATTTTGCTACGCAAAGGGGTTCGTTCCTCTTTTACAATCTTACACTTGCTCCAAACGGCATAAGAGCCAGTTTTGCCAGCTTAAAATGCTGTAATCCGAAGGGAATACCGATAACGGTAACACAAAGGATTGCGCCAAAAACCAAATGCTCCACGGCCATTGGTATACCGGTTACAAGAATCCAAATGATATTGGCCAAAAATGATACCGGACCGCCGCCGTACGCTACCTCTTTTCCAAACGGAAAAAGCGTTAAGCCTGCAAATTTAAAGCACTGAATTCCGATAGGAATACCGACAATTGTAACGCACCATAATAATCCTTCTATCATCCAGCATATCGCACCGATGAAACCACCGCATAAAAGCCATAACAAATTTCCTAAACAACCCATACTTTTATCTCCTCTCTTGTGAATCAACAATTTATCTACTTTATTTCAATATCATATATGAATTCAGACATAAATTCCATAAAAGGAGCATGAGGGTTTCGTTAGAATTTGGTTAGAAGTTTTCCAATCAATTTCCGGAACTCTTATAATATTTCAAACTGAATCTCCAGAACACATAGGCAAGCAAATACATCACAACTCCCAGCACCGGTGTTATGTACAAATAGATCTCCGGATAAGCTGCCATGTCCTTCTTACGGAGCAAATACTGAGCCGGAAAATAATTTACAAAAGCAAAGGGCACCACATAAAGCATCACCGCTTGAATTGCCTTATGGAAAATACTGAGCGGATACCCCGCAAATTTCCTAGCATTCCAGTAAAACAGTTCCTTCAGACTTCCTGTTTCCAGCAAGTAAATATTTAAGGTTGCCAGAAACAAAAAAATTGCTCCCTGAATCAGCACCCCGCCAAATATCGCAAACATATAATACATTGCTTTATCAAAACTCCACACAATTCCCACTTTTGATGCAGAGATCAAAAACAGCACAATGCCAAGACCGCCATGCCCAATGGCAGCAAACCAGTCCGCATTAACAAAAATAATCTGGAACAGTAAGCCTCTCGGCCTTAAGATATATCGGTCAAAGCCACCGTTTCTGACGGTCCCTCCAAAGTCCCGGAGACCTGTAAAAAACAAAATCATAATACCGTATGTCACAAATAATAAACTGAATAAAAACAGCAATTCATATATATTCCAGCCATTTAAGGTATCAAATTTCAATAAAGTAAAATACACCACAATAATACCCGTGGATTCCCTAAGAAATACTGCCAGGGAGCGTAACACTGCATCCACCTTATACTGGAACCAGGATTTCATAATGTTTTTTGTATATACACCTATCAGATGTAAAACGTCACGTACCATCTCATCAACCTCCCTGCACCACAAGTTTCTTTTTTCCTTTTTTCCAAAATATGTTGCCGCACAAATACAACACACCTATCCAAAGCATCTGAATCAGGAACTTCGTGCCAATTTCTTTCGCGGTCAGCTGTCCCAGATAAATTTGGACCGGTGTAAAGTAAATCGAGGAAAAGGGAAGCAAATTCATTACCGGTACCATCCAATCCGGCATAAACCAAAGCGGAATCATGGAACCGGAAAGTACATTTAGAAATACGTTCTTAATTGTCATCAGACTCCACATATTGAGCAGCCAGAACGCAAATGTCTGCAACAGAAAACTCAAATTCCACAGTACACCGTAGCCCAAAACAGCACTGATAATAAACAACAGAAAACGCCCAAAACTCACCGGGGGCAACACACCTACTGTAAAAATACAAACTATCAATGCCGGTGCAAAATGAAAAATCAGCTGAAACAGGGTATTTCCCAAATTTTCAAACAACATTCTTCCTTTAATACTGATTGGCAGTAGAAGCTCCGTTGCAATACTTCCGTTTCCGATTCTGTTCGGAAGATAATAATCATTGATGGCAAAAAGAGCATCCATTCCGATAGACAAAACAAAATTTGTGGTTACCATTGCCATTGTAATACCGTCTACTTCATTTCTTTCACCGTACAGGGCACGGTAAATGCACCAGAAAATGAAAATTCGAACCAAAGTATTTAGAATGCCCATAAAATGATTAAAACGATATGCACTACGATTTAAAAAGCTCTTCTTTGCAAAAGCCAGATACGGTGTCAGTTTCATTACGACACCTCCCCGTTATAAATCTTACGGATAAGACTCTCGATTTCCGGTTCAGAAATATTGATATCCCGGATACTGTATTTTGTCAGAAGCTCGTTCATCAGTTCATCGATTTTCACATCCCGGTTTTCGAACACAAATCTCTTTTTCCGGTTATCCAAAGGAATTACCTGTACATTTTCTACCGGTTCAATCTCACATTCCTGAGTGAATTCCACATCCAGCTGACGCGTAGTACCAAATTTTTCACGGATACCGGACAATTCGCCATCGTACACCTTAGATCCTTTATCAATGATAATCAATCGGTCACAAACCTTTTCGATGTCCTGCATATCGTGGGTAGTAAAAATCATGGTGATATTATCCGTTTCATTAAGTTCACGGATAAACTGACGGATTGTTTCTTTTCCCACTACATCCACGCCGATGGTCGGTTCATCAAAGAACACAATCTTCGGAGAATGTAAAAGCGCCGCCACGATATCCGCACGCATACGCTGTCCCAAAGACAACTGACGCACCGGCTGATATAAAAAGGATTCCATCTGAAGCATTTCGGTAAAACGATTTAAATTTTTT
>JAGAQI010000022.1 GCA_017622795.1 Lachnospiraceae bacterium | reverse complement strand
GTTCGGAATGATTTATTTGGGAGTGATTTTTGCGGTAGTGTTACGCGGTGTATTGGTAATGCGTAAATCGGACTCCAGTAAAAAATCCAGATTTGATAAGTGGCTGATGCCGTTCTTCTTTGTATGGGGAATTCTTGGCGGGATCATAAACTTTTCCTTGATTGAAGCAAGACCATATTGCAGCTGGTCGAACCGGTCGGCGGAGTATTACCCAATCTCTGCCGATTTGGATGAAGCAGTGAATTGGCTTCCAATGGAAGTAAAATATCCGGATAACTATTATCTGGATTTAAAAATTAATGCAAGCGCACCCCTTAGAGTGTCTCTTGTGGATGAGGAAATGAATGTAATTTATACAGCAAGAGATACGGAATTTGAAGAAGAAAACATTCGCATGTGGCTTGGTAAGGGACTATACAGTATATACTTTTCGGAGTTTGAAGGCGGATCTATTTATGTAGATGTTTCATTTGAATAAATAAAACAGGAGGATATTATCATGGGAAGCAGATTTATTATTAAGGACAAAGACGGTTTTTTCGAAGGAACAAGAATTATTGTGGACACAGAAACGGGAGTACAGTATCTGATGGCACACTGGACCAACATCGGTGGTATTACTGTTCTGGTGGATAAAGACGGCAAGCCGTTATTGGATCCAAGATTTGCAAAGTAAATAATAACGGGAATTAGGAGAATAACGGGAAAAGGCCGGCAAAGTGATTTGCCGGTCTTTTCCTTTCTGAACATTTGTGGTATACTGTAGGAAAGTATTACTAAGGATAATAGAAAGAGAGTTAAAGTTTCATGGCCACCACCCGTAAAGTTGACATGACAAAAGGTTCCATCTTAAAAGCAGTGATTCTGTTTGCCATTCCCATCTGCATTGGGGATATGCTGCAACAGCTTTATAATACCGTAGATACCCTGATTATCGGCAATTTCTGTAGTTCCGCCTCTCTGGCGGCAGTGGGCACCAGCGCCCAACCGGTGGAGATTTTCTTATGCATCTTCATGGGGCTTGGTGCGGCGGCATCCATTTTGGTGTCCCAAAGTGCGGGCAGTGGTGATAAGGTGCGGATGCAGAACGTAGTAAATACGGTGGTATCCTTTTTGTTTATGTGCGCAATTCCGCTGTCGGTGCTGGGTGTGATGTTCGGACCGCTGGTATTACATATCATGCAGGTGCCGGAGGATGCCTTTGACATGGCGGCGGCTTATATCAGAATCATTTTTCTGGGTACCCTCGGAAATTTAGGTTATAACATGAATGCCGGAATCTTACGCGGCCTTGGAGACAGCCGTTCCACCCTGCGGTTTTTGATTATTTCCTGCTGTGTGAATATTGTACTGGATTTGGTGTTTGTGGCAGGATTTCATATGGATGTGACAGGAGCGGCACTGGCTACCATGATTGCTATGGTGACTTCCTGGGTTTGCAGTATTTTGTATATCAGAAAAAAGTATCCGGAACTGGAGCTTCCGCTGTTGCCGAAGCGTATTGAAAAAAGTGTTATCAAGGATGTGGTTTCTGTGGGACTGCCTCTTGGCATGAACAGCTCTATTTATTCCGTGGGACACTTGCTGGTGCAGGCAGTAGTCAATGCCCAGGGAACCAGTTTTATGGCGGCCTTTTCCATTGCAACCAAGCTGACGGGGCTTTGTAAGTTTGCCAATACTTCCTTTGCTTCCGCGGCAACCACCTTTGCCGGGCAAAACAAGGGTGCCCAAAATTATGTGCGGTTGCGTAAGGGTGTAAAGCAGATTTCCTTGGCGGCGGGCATCATTATGTTTACCACGGGAATTATCGGTACCATATTCTGCCGGCCGATTTTGAGCATTTTCTCTGATGACCCGGAGGTTCTTTTTTACGCAGTACGCTACATCAGAATTGTATTGCCGTGGTTCTGGACCTTTGCGGTGTTCAGCGTGCTGACTAAGTATTTAAATGGCATCGGTGCGGTAAAGTACCCAACCATCATCAATTTACTGATGCTGTGGGCGGTTCGTATTCCGGTGAGCTATGCCATCGACTGGTTCTACGACGGAACCTATTTTATGTATTCCATGCCAATTAATTATATTTTTGGCTTACTTTGTGTGCTGGTCTACTTCCCATGTTCAAAACAGTGGAACGAGGTGTGCAGGCTGGCAAAAGAACAGGAGACGTAATAAAAAGAGGATGCTGCATTTTATTTCGCAGCATCCTTTAATATTTCATTCATTTTTAACTGGCGTTCTACCATGGTAATTAAATCCTTGTTGTTTTCGGCAGTACCGTAAATTTGGCAGAACTTTCGGGCATTCTCCGCGTCACCCAGGCTGGCATAACAAAGTGCGGTAATGCTGGCTGCGGCCGGAATCTGATTGTTTAGCTGAAACGCTTTTATTCCTAAGTTTTTTGCTTCTTCAAATTCGCCGTTTTTGTAGAGCACATTTGCCAGATTAACGTGGGCATACGGGTTTTCCGGATTATACAGGATGGCTTGGTTTAAGGCATATTTGGCATCGGCAACCCGTCCTGCTTCGTGGTGGATAAGTCCCAGATTGGACCAGGCAGAGGAGCAGGAGGCGTCGATTTTCAACAACTGCTCATAGGTTTCAACAGCTTTGCTGAGCTGGCCTTTGTCTTTATAGCTTTTAGCAATAAAAAAGAGTACGGCAGAGGTATCGCGATAGGTCATACAGCGTTCTTTCAGCTTGTTCAGATGCCGGATGGCCTTATCGTATTGGTCGTTGTTAAAGTAGGTAATGCCCTGCATCAATTTCCGGTAGCCGGTCTTGTCATTTGCAAAGGCATCCCGTATAATGTGTTTATAAAGCTCAGCATAATGAGTGGCCTTTGGCAGGCTTGCCCCGGATTTTGTCAGGTAGTTGAATACACCCAGGAAGTAAGTCACCAGTAAGATACCGGCCTTCATTAAGGTTTTTGTAGTCATTTCAACTGTACCGGTAAAGTGCAAAATCAGCATAACAGCACAAAATAAAATAACAAGAATATTTAGTACAAGTAATAATTTGTTTTTCATAGTTTCCCCCTTGTCTTTTGTAAAGACTTAATTCAGAGGTAATTCTATCAAAGGGGAAGTGAAAAGTCAATGTAAGCGGAGGAAAAGAATCATGCCAAAAGTAATCATTACCTGTGGAAAAATCGGTGCGGGAAAGAGCACCTATGCGGAAAAGATAAGAAAGTCAGAAAAAGCAGTGCTGCTCTCCTGTGATGAAATCACGCTGGCTTTGTTTGACGGAAACGTAGGCGAAAAACACGATGATATTGTGGAGCGTTGCCAGAAGTATTTGTTTGGAAAATCTTTAGAGATAATTGAAATTGGCTGCAATGTCATTCTGGACTGGGGTCTTTGGATGAAAGAGGAACGAATCGAAGCAAGGGAATTTTACAAAGAACATAATGTGCCTTGCGAAATTCATTATGTGAATGTTTCCGATGAACAGTGGCAGAAGAATTTAGAGAAGCGGAATGCAGATGTGTTAGCGGGCAAAACCTCCGCTTATTATGTGGATGAAGGACTGGCTGCCAAGTTTGACGGCATCTTTGAGGAGCCGGAGCGGGACGAAGTAGATGTATGGATTGAGAATGAGTGGAGGTAGAGATTGGATTTTTGAAAATTGTTGACTAATTCTAAAAATATGTTAGTATAATAGTAGAGGTGAGTCCTACCTTAAGTGGAAGTTGTAAAAGCGTTGGAATCGCTTGTGAGTGATTCCACAGTTGTGGTTATGCTTCATGCATAACCACATTTTTATCTAAGGAGTATCATGAAGC